>JBGCDN010000020.1:0-6588 GCA_045105495.1 Planctomycetaceae bacterium | reverse complement strand
CGGTCGCCACCGCGACGCCTACGGTAACTGGTTTGGCCACAACAATAGCAACCCAATGTGGCACTATGTGCTGGATGAAAAATACATCAGCCGCAACAAACACTTCGCGCCTGGCAGTCTGAAACACGTTGTTCCCGAGGTGCCCGGCAACGCACCGATCTTCCCGATCAGCACCACGCCCGAACGCTTCAACGACTTCCACACGGCCAACCGTTTCACATCCGCATGCAGCACCATCGTCTACGACGACGACTTGTTCGGCCCACACTTCAAACGCAATGCGTTCATCTGCGAACCAGTTCACAACCTCATCAGCCGCTTGGTTCTCGAACCCAAGGGCGTGACCTTCACCGGCAAACGAGCCATCGACGAACAGGACCGTGAGTTTCTGGCGTCAACGGACAACTGGTTCCGTCCCGTCTTCGTCCGCACCGGCCCCGACGGGGCTCTATGGATCGCCGACATGTACCGCCACGTCATCGAGCACCCTGAGTGGATCCCTGACGACTGGCAAAAGAAGCTCGACCTCAGGGCTGGCCATGACAAAGGTCGCATCTACCGAGTCGTTCCTGTCACCGCCAAACCGCTGAGTGAACTCGCCACCTTCCCGATCAAAGGCGAAGCAAAAGAACTCGAAAACCCAAACCGTTGGGTTCGCGACACGGTTCAGCGAAGACTGGCTGACCGCAGCACACTGCCAGAAAGTCGGTTCCAACTCATCGAAGACTGGAAGGCGATTGTGAAAGTCGCCATGAGAGCCAGCGATCCTGAAGCGCGAATTCACGCACTGAATGCGCTGGATGCTCGTCACGACGAATGGTGGGAAGCGGAGCCCGAGGTAGTATTAACGGCTCTGCAGGACAACCACCCTTCTGTGAGGCGACATGGGATTCGCCTGTCTCGACGGCATCCGAATAATAAAGGAATTCAACAGTTGTTAGTAAAACTCGCTAAGAGCCCCGCGCCGAAAGAGACTCTCGAGTTGGCTTACCGACTGGGCGACGAGAAGACACCGGAAGCCGCTGTGGCACTTGGAAAAGTGTTGCGAGCTTTCGACAAAGACGCGTTCGTTCGCAGCGCTGTGGTGAGCGGTGTCAATGACAGCAATGTCGGTTCAATCCTGTCCCAAGTCGTTGAGAAAGCAGGTGCTTCTGACAGTACGGTTCGCACCCTGTTCCGAGTGGCAGCGTCGAGCAAGTCTGATGAAGTCGTAAATCAGGCGATCAACGTTGTCGGCAAAGTCCTTCACGCCAGCTGGCGCGAGCCCTCCCTGAGAGATGATGGGTTGCGGCACTACGCGTTTCTCGGTTTGACCGAGTTGTACTCAAGGCTTGGCCGAGATCGAGTGCACCGCGACCACGAGAATACCCGTGACGGCGTTTCCCGGATCGACGACTTCCTGATGGTCAAGCACAGCAACGCATTCCATGACCATGTTTGTGAACGTCACACACCCAGGACTGTCATAGCGGCGATCCGGGTATTTGGTGCCTTCAATAGTCGGCTTCGCGGAGACGCATCTCCCGACTTGACCGTCAACTTCCTGCACTTCTTTGAGCCAACAGTCCGCCTTGATATTCAAGTCGCAGCTGCCGAAGAATTGGCGTCACTTCGTGGTCCACAACCAGCAATCGAATTCATTGATCTTTGGAAAAACGCTGCTCCATCGATCCGCAATCGCATGCTGACACATCTGCTTTCGAAGTCTCAATGGGCGATGCAGCTTGTTGAGGCGATCGAGAAAAAGAAGATCAGTGCAGCAGAAATTGGGACACGTGGCCGCCAGGCCCTGACCACGCATCGAGACAAGTCGATTCGCGAAAGAGCTGAGAAAGCGATAGGGGCGCCAGCCAGTTCGAACCGCGCTGCTGTCGTTGGAAATTTCGACAATATCAAACCAGGCGACGCGATTGCTGGCCGAACCGTTTTCAAAAAACGATGCGCGACGTGTCATCAGCTTGACGGAGTCGGCAAACAAATTGGAGCCGATCTTACAGCACTCAAAGACAAATCGACCAAAGCACTGCTCACTGCAATCCTCGATCCGAACCGGGCCGTCGAGGCAAAGTTCATCAGTTACACGGCACTGACTGAAGGAGGCAAAATGTTCTCCGGCATGATCAAGTCAGAATCTGGAAACGCAATCACGCTGATTGGTTCTGACGGGAAAGAACAAACCGTACTTCGTAGTGATATCGATGAGTTCTCGTGTTCGAACAAGTCGCTGATGCCAGAGGGGTTGGAGAAGGATCTGACTAAACAGGATCTTGCTGACGTCATTGCGTTTGTGCAGTCAGGAACCGACGGACAAAAGCCAAAGTCGTTTGCTGGCAATACGCCGACCGTTGTTCGACCGGATGGTTTTGGAACCGTTCGGCTTACTGCACGGAACTGTCAAATCCATGGACCGAATCTTGTGTACGAATCGCACTTTGGGAATCTCGGCATGTGGGCTTCGAAAGATGACCACGCCATTTGGACCGTCGATGGATTGAAGGCAGGGCGATACAAAGTGCTGGCGAGTGTTGCCGTTCCCGGCAGTCTTGCGGGGCAGGAGTTCGAGATCATCGCTGGATCGGCGAAGTTGCGAGCCGAAGTCGTGCCCACAAAAGGGTGGAATGAGTACCGACAATTCGAAGCAGGTGAGCTGACGATCGAAGCCGGTACCAAGTCGGTCCGTCTGCAATCAACTGGGCAAGTGCGCGAATATTTGATGGATTTGCGGGAACTTCTCTTGGTTCCAATCCCGTAAACCACGTCGTCATCAACACTTAGCGCGCGAAGTAAACAGGCGTGCGGCCGGAATCTCTTGCCAGGTCGCGTTAATCAGAACCGCCTGAACCGTCGTGTCCCCTACACACGTTATCTGTGTCGCCGTCTGCATTTCCGCTCCAACCGGGGCATCGAGTTATCCGACGCTGTACTGTGTGTCATTCTCTTTGGGGCAAACAATGAAACGTCGAAACCGCCGCGCATCAAAAACAGTCGCGACTGAAGCTCTTGAAGAGCGAACTCTGCTTACCGCTGGTCTGACCGTCTCGAAAGTGCTTTACGCTCAGACGTCAGATTCAGGCATCGTGCAGAATCTGTTGAAGAACGAACGCATCGGCGAGAACGCTGGTGAGAAACTGCAGGTCAAACTGGATGCCTACGTCAATGCGGCCAGTTCAGGGAACGCGGGGCTCGCTGCGAAGAAGCTCATCAACTACGAAGAGCGTGTTGGCCAGTTGCTCGACAAGGGTGTTATTTCAAACAACGATGCTCAGCGACTTCTGGATCTGGCAACGTTTGATCGCAACAGTGCTGACTTCGATATCCTGCGGCAAGCGGTCATCGATACTGGCAACGTTGATTTACTGAACCGGTTCAATGGCAATTTTACCGTGTTCGCTCCAACGGACAGAGCGTTCCTGCGATTGGCTGAGAATCTTGGTGGCGACGCAACCTCCGAAGTCGGCGCTTATGAAGAAATTGTCGATGCGCTTGGTGGCTTTGGCGGCGGTCCTGAAGAAGCGTTGAACTCAGTAATTCAGTATCACATCGTGCGTGGTCAGCGAGCCAAGCAATGGCTCACAAAGACCGACTACCAAACGGGCGATATCGTCGAGTTCAATGACAAGTTCTTTGTCGCGACGGAAGATCATTTCTCGGGTCGCGAATTCAAAGGCCGATTCTGGGATCGCACCAGCTTCCCGCGTGATGCGAATCAGCAAAGCCTGAACAACGTGGAAGTGGCTCGCGCTGACGAGATTGAGACGTTTGGCGGTGAGACTTTCACCACAGATGGCTTCTTCATTGTTGATGCCGAACGAGATCTGCCGAATGCTCGATTGATCAAGGATCGGTGGAATATTCCTGCGAAGAATGGAACCATTCACGCCGTGAATCAGGTTCTCATTCCGACGCCTGATTTGATTGTTCCTCCAACGATTCTTGAGACCGTCCTTCAGAGCGATGGTGACTTCGACAGCAACAAGAAGGACTTTGATATCCTGCTGAATGCTGTGGTCGCTGTTGGCAGCGGCACGGATCCAGATGGTCCAACGCTTGCCGAAGTGCTGGGAGACGAGGACGCAGATCTCACTGTCCTTGCTCCGAATGACCGGGCCTTTATTGGTTTCGCCAATCGGCTGGGTTACGAGGGGTCAAGCGAAACGGGTGCGTTTAACTTCATCGTCGATGCAGCAACAGATATTGGTGGCGGCGATCCGATTCCGGTTTTGGAAGCGATTCTGAAGTACCACGTTCTTAGTGGCGAACAGTCTGTTCAGGACATCATTAAGAGCGACACGGTAACGACAGTTGGCGGCGGCGTGATCTCTCCGAAGGGCCGCGTTCTTCGCGACCAGGATCCAGACATTCGAGATCCGAAGATCATTCAGAGCCGTTCAGATATCTTCGCTGACAACGGAATTGTCCATACCATCGATGGTGTTCTTGTTCCGATTGATTTGGCCACCGATCCAACCATCGCTGATGTTCTGGAAGCGAGTGGAGACGAAGGCGAAGCAGGCTTTGATAGCACTCGCAGCGACTTCGATATCCTGGCTGCTGCAGTCGATGCCGCAGGGCTGACCGAAACGCTGGACAATCCAGACGCATCCTTCACCGTATTCGCCCCGACGGACAACGCGTTCATTACGCTCGCCCAGGAACTTGGTTTTGAAGGTGTTGACGAACAGGGAGCGTTTGACGCAATTGTCAGTACCTTGAGCGATTTGAACGATGGGAACCCAATCCCACTGTTGACCGATATTTTGCTCTACCACGTAGCCGACGGTGAGTTGTCGTTGTCGAAGCTTTCGAACCGAGACAGCGTTTCGACGCTCAACGGAGCCTCGTTTGGTGTAGGCAGTAAGCTTGTCGACAACGAGCCAGACATCTTGGACGGCAAGATTAACGAAGGCCGCTCGGACATCGATCTGGAAAACGGAATCGTCCACGTCATCAGCCGCGTCCTTCTACCAATCGACCTCTAGGCAACTTCCAGTTGCATCGGAGGGCGGCGGCGATGTTGGGATGGTGTTTTTCGGGCGGTTCGTCGCCGCATGTGCGGTTTTGTTTTGGGCATGAATAAGTGAAGGCACTCTCTCGCTAGAGCGGGAGAGTGCCTTTTTTCGTTCCGCCGACAGACGATTCCGTTAACGTGTGATCCACTTATGAAACTCGTCTGGGAGTTCTTCCCATAAGTCTTCACCGATGGCTGCCTTGAGTTCGGTTCGTGGTACTTTTGGAGTGATCATGGGAAACGGTTTGGCGGCGAGCGGGTCAACTGCAGCAGGCCCGTCTGACAGCAATTCTCGAAGCTTCATCAGCTTCTCGCCAGGTAGCAAATCCAGAACGCGTGAGCGGTCAAGCGTTGTGCTTGCTGTAAGACGCTGGTTTCGAGGAAGCCGCGCCTCAAGCTTGGTTTTGAACTCGGCCAGTTGCTGCTTTGAAAGCTGTTTTTCAACCAATTTGCCCCAGCGTGTGTTTGAGAAATATTCGGACAGCTGTCTGCTGATGTTGACGCCGGTAGGGGTTTCTACGGGTCCGCCGAGCACCTGCGTGTCGAAGTTGAACTGCGCGTCAGCTCGCTTGTCTGATGTGCCACCAAATGTTGATTTGGCAATCAGTTCCAAACGTCGAACCAGCTTGGGTTCGAGATCCAGTTCGGACTTCATCCACGCAATCCGTTGAGCTGCGATTGCTCTGAGGTCTTCCCGAACTTCCTCGCGGCGAGTTTCTTTGGAACGTGTGCCGCCGCGGCGATAGTAGCGCTTACAGTAGCGAACCCAGAGATCGACCTGTTCTGTGCTGAGTGTGTCGGACAGATGCTTCTGCACGATGCCTTCAGGGTCGTGTGCTGCTCGGTTGGGTGAAGGAAGTTTTGACTGGGCTGCCAGACTATTCAAGGTCTGCGCACACTTCGTGTACTGCTTGTCAGTCAGCCATACTTCATGGTCGAGTTTGGCCAGGAAATCGTCTGCGATGTAGTTTTCAGCAAATGTTCGTCGAGCGTTTAGGTCTGCCACGTAAGACTCATAGCCAGGTTGCCCATCGCATACCTTTGCGAACTCGGACACCAGATCAGGACACAAGCAGGATGGGACTAGCCCGTCGGATTGATAGGCGATATTCACTGTGGCTACCTGCAGAGCGGTTTTGATTGCTGCGGTTTTGAGAGACGCCGTTAGCCCGGTTCGAGTCTCCTGATTGAGGTCCACAAACATGGTCAGTCGAGCAATCTCGCGTTCCACCATCGCGATGCAGACTTCTTGTTCCTGCTCGGTTCCTGCTACGAAAACCGTTGGCATGTTTCCTTGCATCGCACGTTCAATGTCGAAATTCAGCAGCTTGCGATCTTCCGGGGCCAGCTTAGAAAGCAAGTCTTCTCCGAACCGTTTTGCTTCAGTCTGACGATCAGTGTTTACCAGAATGACAACGACTTGGCAGGCATCTCTTGCAAGCATCTTGCCGGCCGTTGATGGCGAAGTTGGCTTGATCATCTTGTGCATCATGACCATTCGGCTGGGATCTTTAACAACATAGTCTTTACAGAGTTCGTATCGTTTTTGCTCGATCAGGATGGAGCTGACCGTCCGGAAG
>JBGCDN010000019.1:0-8336 GCA_045105495.1 Planctomycetaceae bacterium | reverse complement strand
AAAACTCTAGGATACCCGCAGTAGATCGGAGTGCAAGATTTGCTAAACCTCCGGTTCGGGGCGACAATAAGCCCAAGCTTGGTTTACGTTCCAAGCGAGAAAGCCACTAGCACCTTATCGCGGGTTTTGAACGCGGCTGGTAATGACAGGCTTCTTACCAGATCAAGACCACAACTTGGCTAAGACCACATGGAAGATCTTTCCACATCAACCGGGACCGTCGTCGAATGGGGCTATCTGCTCGGCTGGGATGGCAAAGGCTGGCACGACATGGTCAGGCTCGCTCCCGAGCAAGTAACGACTCTCGGCCGCGCGCCGACTAACAAAATCGTTTTGCGCGATGACATTTGTAGCCGAAACCATTGCGAGATTTACAAAACCCGTGATCAGTGGATGCTGAGAGACCTCGGTAGCCGAAACGGAACGTCTGTCGATGGCAGCGACGTCGAAGGTGACTGGCCGCTTGAGAATGGTCAGATCATCGAAATTGGCGACACTCAACTCGCGTTTACAAACGACCCAACTCAGCTGCCGCAACTTCCAAATGTTCCCATCGAAAGTGAAACGGCATCACAGGCCGGAACTGTTGCCGTTCAGCCAGCTATTCTCGCTCGGAAAGACAGCCCAAGCCTGCAGTCGGCCGGAGGTGCCGAACTCGCGAAGCTGTACAAACTCGGACTTCAGCTTGGCGCTGCCAAGTCTCGCCAAGCACTTGCTGAGGTAGTGCTGACGACATTGGTTGACGAAACCGTCGCTGCAATCGCAGCCATCTTGCTGGTTCCGGAGGGAAAGGAAACCAAACCGCTTTCCAGAGACCTGCACATCGCAGCTTATCACTCACGCGACGATCAGCCGTACCATCGCATCTCGCAAAGTCTCTCGGACATCATCGTTCGTGACCGAGACGCCATCCTCGCGCGAGATGTGTCTGAGAATCACGAGCTGGCTGTATTCGACAGTCTCGGCGAACTACGAGCCATGAGCGTCATCTGCGCGCCGATTCAATGCGGTGATCGGTTCCATGGTCTGGTGCATCTCTACGCGACGAACCCAGACAACCCGCTGGACGACAACGAGCTCAACTTTGCGGTGGCTGTGGCCGACCAGATGGCGACAGCAATCGACCAGTTGAAAGATCGCGAATCCCTCGAGCACGGACTTGCCGAAGCAGAGGCGCAGAAGAAGAACCTGTTCGATCAGTTGGAAGTCGCCAGCGAGATTATTGGACAGAGTCCGGCAATCAGTGAGCTCCGACATAAGATCGGATTGATCGCTCCAACAGACGCAACGGTTCTGATTCGTGGCGAAAGCGGTGTCGGCAAAGAACTTGTGGCTCGCTCTATCCATCTCCATTCCAACCGCGGCGCAGGGCCGATGGTCTTCATGAACTGTGCAGCGTTGAACGAGAGCTTGCTTGAAAGTGAATTGTTTGGCCACGAAAAAGGCGCGTTTACTGGGGCTACCGATCGTAAGGCAGGACGGTTCGAACAAGCTGACAAAGGAACGCTGTTCCTGGACGAGATTGGTGAGATGTCACCCAACATCCAAGCCAAGTTTCTGCGAGTTCTCGAAGGCCATCCGTTTGAACGAGTTGGCGGAAGCAAACCAATTCAGGTCGATGTACGTGTCGTCGCCGCTACCAACCGCGATCTCGAAGAAGCTGTCGAAGAAGGCGAATTCCGCAGCGACTTGTACTTCAGACTGAACGTGACCGAAATCCACGTCCAACCGCTTCGAGAACGCCGAGGCGACGTCGCACTGTTGTCAGAGTTCTTCCTTCGAAAGTTCGTCGAAAAGACCGGACGCCCCATTCGCGGTTTCACCGACGACGCGATGAAAATGATGAACAGCTATTCGTGGCCAGGCAATGTCCGCGAGCTGCAAAATTCAATCGAACGCACAGTCATCCTTTGCGGAAACGAACTTGTCTGCGCGAGCGACATTCAACTTTCGCGATTGAACAAGAAGACAGAGCCGCTGCCCCCAACGCCAGCCGGGGCGGCGGAATGGACACCGATTTCAATCGCAGATTTAGAACGCGATCACATCCTCGCGACACTGGCTCATACAGACTGGAACAAGTCCAAGGCCTCGCAGCTGCTGGGTATCGAACGGTCAACTTTGGACCGGAAGCTCAAGCGGTACCAAGTCAGTCGGCCGACGAAGTAGATTCAACAAGAACCTGCATCGTACCTCGAACAAGCGGTCCCATCTTCGGTGGACTTGCTTCGAAACCAACGCGAAGCCCTTCGTTGGCAAGAGTTTCGCTACACGTCGGACCAACGGAGGACACCAGTGTTTTCTTGGCCGCCGCAAGAAACTGGTCACGCAAACCAATGTCGCCAGCAACCTGCAAAACGTTTCGTATCTGATTTGCACTTGTGAACATCAAAGCGTCGAAGTCGCCGGCAATCGTTCGTTGAATACCAACCCGAATTGGTTCGACGTCATCCGGTAACTTCCATCGATACACAGGCACCGGCATCACGACCGCTCCGCGTTGCTGCAATTCTGAGTACAACTCTTTGTTCGGAATCCCGTACTCCTGAACAGCGATCGTCTTCCCCGAAACATCCAAAGGCGTCTCATCGATCAACACCAACAACTCGCGCCAGGTATTTGGTTCTTTCACTTCGTAGAATTCGGACAAGCCCCATTCTCTCAAAACCACTTTCGGCTTAGGCCCTCTGACAATGACCTTCGCTTTCCCAAGCGCTTCGACAAAAGCCTCGAACCGATTTGGCTCGCCGAGAGCATCTGCCACCGTCCGCGCACCGACTCCGGTCATGAAGACCACGAAATCGACATCGCCGGCTTCCAGCCTGTTGGCGAACTCAACCACCTGGCCATTGTCTTCAAGCGGGACTTCCTGCATGGTGGGAACAGTGAAGCCCTCGCCACCATGACGAACAATGAGCGACTGCATTTCACTGGAGCGACGACTCTCGAAGGTACACACCAGCGGGCGAGTTTCAGACACGGCGAATCACCTGAATGAAGTAATCAGCGATACCGAGGTAGTCGATACCGGTCAGCACATCGATATTCGACTGCCAACTTTGAACTCCTCGTTGGTCAAAGACCGTCATTCCCCGCGTCAATTCACCGGTTGTTTCCACATCAACCGACATCGGGCGTGACTCGAACAAATCCGGGCCCGAAATCGAAGCCAACGCGGCAATCGCGTTCAGCCGAATCCCTTCAATACCGAGATGCTGACGATGCGTCCTTAGAAAATACTGCAGCATCGATTCAACCACGGACGTCGCTTCGCTGGGAACCGGTTTAATGCTTGTCACATCCTTTGGTGTCAGTACCACGCGGTTGCTGACGTCCAGCGGAACCAACG
Source organism: Planctomycetaceae bacterium (assembly GCA_045105495.1). Taxonomy (GTDB): domain Bacteria; phylum Planctomycetota; class Planctomycetia; order Planctomycetales; family Planctomycetaceae; genus CAYNWT01. The sequence goes on along the minus strand of JBGCDN010000019.1, from coordinate 4,987 downwards.
TTTTGGTGACAGGCGAACGCAAAACATTTTTCGCAGCCACCTGAGCAGACCAAATGTTGTACTCGGCGGTTGCGGACACATCACCACCAGCATTCACTGATCCACCGAGACAAACAATCCCCTTGATCAAACCGGGCAGATCAGGAGACAACTCAAAAGCCCGAGCGATGTTGGTAAGTGGACCGAGTGTCAGAATAGTAACTTCGTTGGGAGCATCCCGGACTAGATCGATAATCAACTTGGCAGAATCGCGTCGGTTGTGCAGGTCGATTTCAGGTGGTTCGAAATCGCCCATTCCCTGCGGGCCATTGATGGCACCATGGTCCAACGCTTCACCCCGAATCTCTTCGCCAGACGCACCGCCAATCCGAGGCCGAAGCGGAGGATCCATCAGTTCAACTATCGACTGGATATTTCGCGTCGCGCGGACGCCGGACACACTTCCAGCGGTCGCAGTCAAGCCAACGACTTCAAACGCAGGATCAATCAGCGCACAAAAGATTGCGAGCGCGTCGCCGATTCCAGGATCAGCATCGATGAGAAGCTTTTGCGGCAAACCGTTTCTTTCCGCGACTCAAACAGACCGGCAGGTAAAGTCGAACCATGCGTTCGATCCGCACAATCTAGGTTCGCGATGACAATCCCGCAATCACTTCTGTGTCGACTGCGTGGACTTAGCCGCTTCTGCTTCGGTTGCGTCCAGTAGTTCGTCCTTGTCAGTGTCAAGAGAGTCAAATTGGGAAGACGTGCCGAGAAACTCTCGCCGTGAAACGTCACCGTCTCGGTTCCGATCCATCTTTCTAAACCACAGCGGGCCATCCAAGCCAGCAGTTCCTCGGACCACCGTGTTCGTCGACATCATCATGTCACTCTGACCGGACATATTGCGAAACAACTGCGGCCGGCCCAGCCCAATCTGCAATGTGTACTGACTGGGCGATGACGCTTCGATACGGGAAACACGTCGATCCGAGTCACGATCCAACGCAGCCAATTTGTCAAATCCGGACTTCAATTCTCGCATACTCAACCGACGGTCGAGGTTCTCGTCGAGCATCATGAACATCGACTTTCCATCAGAAGAAATCGTCGTCTCCAACTGACTCTGCGCCGCAAGCGTGTCGCGGTCGAGGTGTCGGAACAGTTCTTCTCGCGTCACCATCTCGTCGTCATTGGCGTCCAGTGTCGCGAAGTCCAGTGGACCCACGCTTCCCGCAACGGCCCCTGCAAAGCTGCCAAACTCTCCTTCATCCAGATACTTGTTGCGGTCTTGATCGGATACGGAGAACCGCTGACCACAGAATGATCTGGTGAACCGAGCACTGGAACTAAGGTATTGGTCGCAACGAATGGAAATCGGCAAACCACTTAGCTCCAGCGTGAGCCGATCTTTCTTTTTCGACTCACCCGTTGCGACACTTGCATGTTGCGTCAGTATCCGATGCTCCAACTTCGCGCGACCACGCGTAAAGAAGCGAACATCGATGGAAACATGATGAACAGGTTTCTGCAGGAAAGAAGCAACTTCGCTGGCATCCCACTTTCCATCCGAATCAGCATCAAAGCCCTGAAACTGCTCCTCTGTCAGATGAGTACCCTGCTGTGTCAGCTTGGTCTCGTCACCTTGCGAATAGTACCGCACCAACTTCTCCGCCAGCTTCTGCTGGGCACCGTCCACCACTTGGATAAACGGTAGATCGTCCGTATTTGGAGCAATGGCTGCAGCCACTCCCGGCTGCTGATCACGAAACGGCAATAACTCAGCAGCGCTCAGCGCTTCGTCGTCGTCGATGTCCTGCTGGGCTTGGTGCTTCAAAGCGTTTTGCAGTTCATCTTCCGAAAGATGCCCGTCATTGTCGGCATCGAACTTAGGCAGAATGTTGATGGCCTGAACCGCTGACTGCTGCTTCTCCGAAATCAGAAATGGTGTCGAAAGTCGTTCCTTGAGAAACCCGACGAACTGCGTCTTCGTCACAGACTCGTTGCCACTCAGGATCGCGTCCGCCAATTTCTCAGCACTCTCGTGACCGAGGCGGGTCAGCAGTGCTGGCGGCATGAGCGAAATTTCGCTGGCGTTCATCTGCTTGTCACGGTTGCCATCCATCCGATCAAAAAGATACGACGACAACCATTCACGAAAGTCTGTTCCGTTTACCGTGAGGTTGACTCCCAGGAAGAACGGGCCTTCGGGAGAGAGAAATACAACAGTCTCACGCCCCTGAGAAAACGCAGATCCTCCAGTCAGGACGACCATCAGAATGGCAGGCAGCAGCACTCGCATCTCAAATCCCCGCGTCACGGGTAGCTGGAAACAGACCCCAATATCTTAACGGAACATCCGGGGCTGTGGTTTTGTCTTTTCTAGTCCGGAACCAATCTTTGGCGATGAACGAGGCAGCAGCCAGTCCGACGCTGAAACCGAAAGCGACGTAAACCCAGACGATTCCCGCTGAACCGCGCCGTCGTCTATTCCTCTTCGCGGAACACGTCTCTCACTTGGATAGAAAATCCCGGAAGCAAACCTTGTTCGCTCAGAATGCGGTGCTGACCAAGTAACTCGCTCGCCTGATGCTTCTTCATCACGTTGACTTCATGGCGATCAGTATCAATTACCCAAATTGTCTGAACCCCGAGCGAAAGATAGTCGCGCACTCGTTCGCGCATTCGCAGACGTCGGTCGTTGGTACTGGCAACTTCGACCACCAAAGCCGGTACTTCTTCCGTAAGCGTTTCACCACATTGAGCAAACCGATTGCCCGTCACGAAGAAGCTAATCGGCGGCCGCAAGACAGTATCCGGGCATCGCGCCACAACCAGACCAATATCGAACGCCGCATAACCATTGGCGTCGGACGCATTCCCATGCAACCACGTTCCAAACGCTCGCGTCAGGTTCAACACCACCGCTCCGTGCAGTGACTCTGGTGGCTCGAGGGCGAGTAGCTCCCCTGAATCCAGTTCGTGCCAACGCCCACCATCCGGCATTTCGAAACGGTTGATGTCGAATTCTTCTGCAGTGTACGTACCGACCATGGGAAGACTCACCGAACCAAAGAAATGAGCCCCCTGTCGAAACAAGGGGCTCGTGCCGGTTGAGGCGGCCCGCTCAGCAACCGGCATCCAGATGGTAACATCGCGAAATCAGGCTGTCACTCATCGCCAAGGCAAACAAACTGCGGAGCCCAACACTCCGAAGCGCGCGAACCCCATTCGTTCAAGAAATCTGAATTGTTAGAAAATCAGTCTATGAAGTGAGGCAAATAACGGTGCTGTTCGACTTGTTGCACGTTATTGTTCTGTCTTCTCCTTGAACCCTCGACGTCCGCCGCCATGCCGCAAGTCAGCCTCCGCAAAATCACCTTCGCCTACAGCGGCGATCCACTTCTCGACGATGTGACTGTCGAAATCGAAAAGGGAGAACGCATCGGACTTGTCGGACGCAACGGCGCGGGCAAGTCGACGCTCATGAAGATTCTCGTCGGCGAGATCAAACCCGACGATGGAGATGTGCGGCTGGCCGAGGGAGCCACAATCGCCCGACTGGTTCAGGAAGTCCCAGACGGAACCGACGGCACGATTACCGAAATCGTTCGTGGTGGTATTCGCGACGACATCGATGACTGGCAGGCCGACAACTCGGTCGAAAAAATCCTGACCCGAATGAATCTGGACGGTACGGCTGTCTTTGGCAGCCTTTCGTCCGGCATGAAACGTCGAGCACTTCTGGCAAGAGCCTTGGTTGAAGAACCGTCGGTACTACTGCTTGACGAACCAACAAACCACCTGGATATCGACTCCATCACGTGGCTGGAAAAATTCCTGAAAGGCTATTCTGGAACACTCGTCTTCGTGACGCACGACCGAGTTTTCCTGCAGGCGTTGGCGAACCGAATTATTGAGGTCGATCGAGGCCGCCTTTTCGATTGGACCTGCGACTACCAAACATTCCTGAAACGCAAACAGGACTTGCTGCACGCGGAAGAAAAACAGAACGCTGACTTCGACCGCAAACTGGCCGAAGAAGAACGCTGGATCCGCCAAGGCATCAAAGCCCGTCGGACTCGCAACGAAGGTCGCGTCCGAGCTCTCAAAGCCATGCGGCAGGAACGCAAGGAGAGAAAGGACAAAGTTGGCAACGTCAACATGCAAGCAGTCCAGGGAGAAAAGTCAGGCCGGCTTGTCGTCGAAGCTAAGAAAGTCTCTTTCGCCTACGACACAACGCCCATCGTACAAGGGCTAAGCACCACCATCATGCGTGGTGACAAAATCGGAATCATTGGCCCCAACGGCGCGGGCAAGTCAACATTGCTGAAGCTGCTTCTGGGAGACCTGCAGCCGACCAGCGGTTCTATCCGCCACGGAACAAAGCTGGAAGTCATTTACTTCGACCAGCTCCGCGAACAAATTGACGAAGAGAAGACGGTGGTCGAGAACGTCGGTGAGGGACAGGACACGCTTAGCCTTAACGGACGACAAATCCACATTTATGGCTATCTGCAAAACTTCCTCTTCACACCCGAACGCGCGCGACGACCGGCTCGGTTTCTTTCCGGAGGCGAACGCAATCGTTTGCTGCTTGCTCGAATTTTCAAGAAGCCGTCCAACGTAATGGTCCTCGACGAACCCACAAACGACCTCGATTCGGAAACGCTCGAACTGCTTGAAGAACTTGTCGCCGCATACGAAGGCACGTTACTTCTCGTCAGCCACGATCGTGCATTCATCAACAACGTTGTGGCCAGCACACTGTCATTTGAAGGCGACGGCTACGTTCACGAATACGACGGAGGCTACGACGACTACCTCCGCCAAAAGTCCCAACGAAAACCAAAGACGGCAGCTGAAGCAAAGCCGAAGCCTGCCGCAGAAATGCAGCCAGCCGCCGCTCCAAAGAAGAAAAAGAAGCTCAGCTACAAAGACCAGCGCGAACTGGACCAATTGCCCGACCGCATCGACGGACTCGAAAAAGAACAGGCAGAACTCAGCA
>JBGCDN010000018.1:0-8569 GCA_045105495.1 Planctomycetaceae bacterium | reverse complement strand
CATGGGTCGATCACACTCGTTCGCGTTCATACACACGCGAAGACGACACGGCTCCGCAGCTGATTCTTGCAACACCGATTGCGATGGAACAACACAAGAAGTACTTCCTTCCGGACGCAGCGAAACGCAACGAGCTTCTTGAAGCTTACTCGAAAGCAGTCAGCGAAGTTGCCGCAGAGAAGGAAGTTGGCTTCCTTGATCTGTTCACGCCAACCAAGCAGTGGTTCAGCGAGACGAAAGAACCACTGACCGTTAACGGCGTTCACCTTTCATCGATGGGATACGAAAAGCTCGCTCCAGTCATCATGGATGGCCTGTTCAAGAAAGGCGTACCTGCTGCTGGTGCCGACAGCCTGATTCGTAAGGCCCTCACCGACAAAGCGTGGTTCTGGCGAAACGACTATCGAATGTTGAACGGCGTCCATGCCTACGGGCGACGTTGGGCTCCATATGGAAACTTCAACTACCCGGAAGAGATCGAGAAAATCCGGCAGATGACGGTTCTTCGTGACCGCAACATCTGGGCCATCGCACAGGGCAAATCAACCACACTGAAGGTTGATGACTCTGTCACGCGACCTCTTTCACAAGTCACCACGAACTATCAAGCCAGCCCCAAGAATGGCTCGACCACGTTCCTCAAGACAGAAGAGGAAGCTCGCGAGAAGTTCTCTTTGCCAGAGGGATACGACGTTTCACTTTTCGCATCAGAGCAGCAGTTTCCGAACCTCGGCAACCCGGCACAAATGCGGTTTGACAACAAAGGTCGGCTTTGGGTTTCAACACTGCCAAGCTACCCCCACTACAAACCGGGCGACGCCAAGCCCAACGACATGCTACTGATCTACGAAGACACCGACGGCGATGGCCGCGCGGATAAGGAAACGGTCTTCGCTCAGGGTCTGCACATGCCGATTGGGTTTGAGCTTGCACCTGAAGGGGTTTATCTGTCGCAGGAACCTTACTTGCTACTGCTGAAGGATACTGATGGAGACGACCAGGCTGATAGAACCGAATATCTGCTGGATGGGTTCGATCCTCACGATACCCACCACGCCATTTCTGCATTCGATGTCGATCATGGAAACGGCATCTTTATGTGCGAAGGTCGGTTCCTTCACTCTCAGGTCGAAACACCATGGGGCCCACAGCGAATGACAGATGGCGGCGTTTGGCGTTTTGATCCGGCGTCGTGGAAGGTCGAACGCGTCATGCAGACTGACGTCTCGAATCCCTGGGGCGTGGCTCACGACGAGTTCGGACAGACGATCGTTAACGACGCATCCGGTGGCGATCACCACTTTATGCTCGGCTACTCGATGAACATCCCTCACGGGAAAGAAGTACCGAAGGTCAGCAAGTTCAACTACGAACACCATACGCGGCCCACTTCGGGATCAGAGTTCATCCACTCTCGCCACTTCCCGGAAGAAGTGCAGGGCGATTACATCTACACAAACTCAATTGGGTTCCTCGGAATCAAGCAATTGAAAACGGTTGAAGACGGAGCCGAAATCAAAGGGAAGTTCCGCCAAGACATGATTCAATCAACCGACGGCAACTTCCGTCCGTGTGACCTTGAACTTGCTCCGGACGGAAGCCTGTACTTCATTGACTGGCACAACACACTCATCGGCCACATGCAGCACAGCGCGCGTGATCCGTTGCGGAATTCGGAGTACGGGCGAATCTATCGGATTACGTATCCGTCACGACCACTGGTCGATCCGCCAAAGATCGCTGGTGAAAGTATCGAAGTGCTGTTCGAAAACATGAAGCTGCCGGAGGTGAACGCACGGAAGCGATCTCATCGGGAACTACGTGGTCGAGACAAGTCTGAAGTTGTGGCCGCAGCTCACGAGTTTGCTGACGCGAATGCCAAAGATGAACGACTTGTTCTCGAAGCACTGTGGGCAACCTGGGGCCAACAAGCTCCGTCAGTTGATCTTATCAATCGATGCATGTCAGCCACCGATCACCGCGTCCGCGCGGCGACCGTTCGGATTGTGAGGCACTGTTTCCACATCTTGGACGATCCGGAGTCTTACCTCATGAAGGCCGCTACCGATTCTCATCCACGGGTTCGGCTTGAAGCACTTTCGGCTGCGTCTTGGCTTGGTGGCGAGGCCGGTGGAAAGATCCTACTGACTGTCGCTTCACAGAAGACAGACAAGTGGATTCGCAACGCCTTGAACGCCTCAATGTGGACGCTCAAGCCAACAGTCGACAGCATGGTCGCCGCAGGGAAGGCCAGTCTCGACAGCCTGACAGTCGATCAAAAACAACTGATGAGCAGCAAGCTGCCTGGAGCAGCGAAGCCCAAGAACTATCGAACGAAGTCCAAGAAGTTTAAGAACCGCGACTTTTCTCGAGCCTACACTTTGGGCGAACGCGTCTTCTACGAAGAAGGTTCTTGCTACACCTGCCACCGTGACCACGGTGAAGGTATCACTCGAATCTATCCGCCGCTGGTTGGCAGCGAATGGGTTACAGGTGACAAAGACCGTCTCATCAAACTGACTCTGCACGGTGTGTGGGGCAAGATTCGCGTACGCGGAAAGATGTTCGAACCGGCTCAAGGGGTTCCACCAATGACGGCAATCGGAAACTTCTTTTCCGATGCCGAAGTCGCTGCCGCACTGACTTATGTTCGAAATAGCTGGGGCAACGATGCTCCACAGATTTTCCCAGACGACGTCAAGCGAGTGCGAACAGAAACCAAAGGGAGAACGAAATTCTATAGCCCTGAAGAACTGGTCGAAATGCATCCGTTCACAGAGGGTCGGCCACCAATGGTCGCGAGCACAGTTGACGACAAACTGGAGAAAGCCCTAATGGCAGAACCGGTTGCAGACCTCGCAGCCGCGGCTATCAAAGATGGTGATGCCGTTCGTGGGGCAAAACTGTTTTACGGCAAGGAAACGGCATGTGCAACCTGCCACGACGTGAAGGACGATTATCAAATCGGTCCGGTACTCACGAAGGCTCGGAAACAAGTCACTCCTGAGTTCATTGTGGAATCGATTCTTCAGCCGTCGAAGTCCATTCTTGAAGGCTTCCAATCTGTCAGTATTTTGACAGACGAAGGGCAGCTACTCTCGGGCTTCCTTGTCAAACAAACAGAGGATGCCATCACCATGAGCATCGCGACCGACAAAGGAAAACTGCGTGTCATTCCGATGGACGAAGTGGACGAGCTTACGAAGCTGGAGCTGTCCACCATGCCCGCCGGACTCGCTAACCTGTGCGGCACCCGGCAGGGTTTTCTTGACGTCACGAAGTTCGTGATTGAAATCAACTCTGGTGGAGTCAGCCGACTGAACCAGTTGAAGAAGCAGGCGAAGATTAAGTAGCCAAGCGGATTCACTAACAACCCAAACGCATCAACAACAGAAAGCGTGACCATCTCCCGGGGTGGCCACGCTTTCTCTTTTGCACGTTGGGCCTCAGTCCGCTATGCCTGAGGCTTAGTGAGACTCAACTTCAGCGAGAATATCGTCCATCAGCTTGTGAGCAATACCGGCGAACTGCAACAAAACGCTTTGCGGCAACGCGCAGATTCCGGGATTGGTCTGAGGCTGATAGCCTTCCGACGTTCCGTGTCGTTGAAGGTAGTTTGCCATGTGATCACCAGCAGCAGTCACTGCAATCAACTGCTGATGTGGGTGGTCGATGGTCGGTTCATGATGCCATGCCGTTGCTGAAACCAAGGACTCTGGCAGCTTATTGTGACTGGCAAACCAAGCACCGAAAGCGGCGTGATCGATCTGAAAGACTGCCCGCTCGGCAGCAAGATCATCTTCGGTTTCATCGAAGTCCAGCTTGTCCACTTGAGCGAACCGATCCGGATCGGCGGCCGCCAGTAGCAGTCGGCCAAGATCATGAAGAAGACCTGCCGTGTACTCTTCTCCGTTGCAACCCAGCCGTAGAGTCTGGTTCAGATGCATACACGCTGTCGCCGTCATGACGCTGTGCTTCCAAAGCTTCTCGCGAACATGGTCCTGGCCTGTCGGCAGCTTCTTCATCAGACTGGAAGCACTGGAACTAAGAATCAAGTTGCGGCACTGGACGAACCCAAGCCGAGCAATCGCTTGCTGCAGGTGTGCAACCGGCTGCCCACAAGCAAACACCGCGCTGTTGGCCAGCGTGAGAATGTCAGTGGCCAGCTGCATGTCCTGTTCAACCACGCCGCTTAATCGGGCGGCAGTGCACTCCGGATCCTTAACAAGCTTCAACGCCTCGGCGGCCACTGCCGGCAGCATTGAAAGTTCGCCGGACTTGGCGAACAACGATTTACGAAGCTCCACAGGTGGCAGGTCTATTTCGGTCTGAACGGCTTGCATGGTAGGGTTCCGCGCTGTTTGATGAACTCTCTGAATGACTGTCTTCAAGTCCCAATCACGCGATGACCCCTGTCATCCTTAGCGCGCGATGGAAGTTGTTGTGTTATCGATTCACGAATCCAACGGCTTGCCACGACGGACTATCGCAGAACCAAAGTTCTCGCGTATTTGCGTAGGAAAGGCTACTTGAGATAACCCTATCGCTCACGGCAGTCATGCGGCCTATTCCGTTTTGGCGGGCTGACTGTCCAACGCAATTCCCTCAACGTGCAATGTTGCAACGGGCCAGAAATGTGACGATAGATAACTACCAAACGTTACACACAGCACTACAAACCTGCCGTGGGCAGGCAGCGACAACTTCTGGCGGCATCAGACCGACGACACAGATGAAACCGGCTTAGTGGTTGGCCCCGTCACTACGGAAGAGAAACGAATGACACAACTTGCAACATTTGGTGGCGGCTGTTTTTGGTGCACCGAAGCGGTGTTTCAGAAGCTTCGGGGAGTCTCGAAAGTGGTCTCTGGTTACAGCAACGGAGACACAGAGAACCCGACGTACCACGACATTTGCACAGGCACAACTGGCCACGCTGAAGTCATCCAAATCTCCTTCGACCCTGAAGTCATTTCGTTCGAAGATTTGCTGGACGTTCACTTCGCGACGCACGATCCAACCACTCTGAACCAGCAAGGTGCGGATCGCGGAACGCAGTACCGTTCAACCATCCTCTGCCACGACGACGCTCAGCAGTTGACGGCTGCAGCGAAGATCAAAGAGCTTGACGCATCCGGCGAGTTCTCAAATCCAATCGTGACTTCGGTGGAACCAATCGCGACGTTCTACCCCGCCGAGGGATATCATCAGAACTACTTCAACCAGAATCCTGGGCAGCCGTATTGTCTTGCGGTCATTCCACCGAAGCTTGCGAAGTTGCAGGCGAAGTTTGCTGAGAAGATGGAGCTTTAATTACTTCACGTCCTGTTCCGGCTCCCCTGTCTCAATGTCCTCCAGCAGCTCTAGAATTGTCCGCTTCTGATAACCATTTCCAGCTTTCCTGTTTGGTCTTGCTGGAAACTTGAAATGACCATCTTCGACCTGAGAGCGGAGCTTACCAGCCAGCTCCCTGACGCTCTCATTTCGCGGCATTCTATCGACAAGCTTCAACGCGACAATGATCTGTTCGGCGTATGAGCCCTGAGCCGCCTTATGTGCTTTCGTTCCCGGCTCCAGTCCTTTGAGTTCGCTCTCGTGTTTTGCTTTGAAGTCGTCGAGCTGCTGCAGGAACCGGACAGCTTGGGCGGCATCGGTTGCATATGAAGCGAGGTGGTTGTTCGGAAAGAATCTCGCGGGAGCTTGGTCAGCTAGCTGAACTGCCTTCGCGAAATCTTCAGTTTCAAGTTGGTCTGACCAGTAGGCAAGAACATTGGTTGCTAAACCGTATTTACGTTGGCTGATAGGTGCTCTCAATTCGCCCATTAGGTTTTGTGTAAAACGCTCATTCGGCTTGGCAGCTGAGATGACGAGCATGGCCTCTCTTGAAGGATCCTGATCGAACCAGCTGGTTAGAAGTGCCTGAAGCTCGTCATGGGCGTCGACCTCATTTCTAAGCGTTGTTGCTTCGGAAGCACCAACCCGGGAGATTTCTGCCAGCCACTGGCTGACCGACAGTCGAGCTGCTTCGGGAACGGTTTCGTCGGCTACGATTGCCAGGGCGAGTGCAGGAGACAGCTCAAGTCGATCTACAGCCTCGACAACCGAGTTCTTTTGGAAAACAAAACTGAATTGCTCGCGAGACAGACCCGCCAATCGCTCCAACGTCTCGATCGGGTAGCTTCTCAGAGTTTCGAGATCGAATTCGTCATACCGTGTCGCGTTAACCATTCGACCGATGTCGTTAGGCAGAACCTTCGGATCGCTCGCCATGAGATTCGCCGGCAGCTTGCCCGTCAACAACACGACTGCTCTAGCCCACTGCAGGATGAGGTCTCCAAAAGGCTGTCTGCCCTGGCGATTGCGATGGATAGAGTCAGTAAAGAGTTGGGCGATCTCCAACGCAAGTGCATTGGGAACCTGTCGCAGCTTAGTCTTCTCGTGAATCCATTCGAGCTCGAACGATAGAACCGTGCTTGAGGGATGGGTCTGATAGCTCGCGATAATTGGCTTGAAGTAAGCCACGGCATCACTGTTCTGCTGGTCTGTCCAGCTGTCCGCCGCGCCTTGCGGGAAAAGTGCGGAAATCGAGTCATTAGTCGCATGGGCTGTGAAGCAACGGCCAGCGAGATGCATCAGATCTTCACGCGAAAGTGGGATGGCTTTTCGCATGACTGCCTTCGTGAGCACTTGCAAAGCATCGCCGCTAAGCTGAGCCTGGAACTCTTTGACGTATTCAACTGCCTGTGCATCGGGAAGCATTTCCGCAAGGTAAACCTGTGATTCTTCGGGCAGATGTTTCCTTTGTGCATACGCGACGTCGATAACGGACTTCCATTGAGGATCGGTCTTGAGATGGCCTCTGGCGGCGGTAAGCATCAAGACTGTGTTTTCACACGTGTCAGGTGTGTTGAGGCGCCCGGTGATGAGCCCTCTGGTTGTTGGGCTCAGCTGCAAGTTGCTGAGAAACCTCTTCGCAACGGCAATCTGATTCGGTGTGTCTTTTGCTTTCGCCCAACGTCGAGACTCAGTGGTATCTGCGGTGAAGCAAAGCAGAAGCAACTCCAATTGCCGCTCCGGCCGAAGCCCTTTCATTAGTTCGACGACAGCCCGTGATGCCCAAACTCGCTCTGTCTTGAGCGTTTCATACTTCAGAATCGCTTCCCAGTGGCGGAGTGGTTTGCCTTTGTAGACCGGTTCTGTCGGAACACCGCTGGCGAGCTGTTCGGCAATTTCGAGTTGGGACTTCAATTCCCGAACTTTTGAGTGACCTTCGCCGTATGTCTTTCGTGCTTCATCGAGTTGTAGCCTGAGTTCAAGAACTTTGGCGGCTGCTACGGATTCACTGGCCTGGGCAGACGGAGAGTCGAGCTTCTGTAACAGTGACTTGAGTGCGGCGTGCTGTGATTCTGACGCGAGCGCGTGGATTTGAGTTGACGTCGTGTTGACGATGATGCCCGGCATTAGGACTTCGATCGTTTTGCTGACCTCGTTGGTGTCGCCACGAAGTGTGTAGACTTCGAGAGTTTGCCCGGAGGAGACGGTCGACTTAGCCAACTGTGAAGACGTGGTGTTCAGTCGTGAAATGACGGATTCAAAGAGCTTGTGTTGCGAGTCCGTCCCTTTGATGTGGAGAGCATTCGCTGCCATGTCTTCGTTGATGACACTTCCGGAAATATGAGCCTCTATCTTTGTCGCAGCGTCCTTCAGGGAACCGGGAACGCGATACCTTCTGACAGTAGAACGGGCAGGAGGGGACACCAATTTCGAGATGGTGATTACTTGTTCTACCAGTTCTTGAACTTTCGGATGCCTCGGTCCGTACTGCTTTCGGGCTTGTGCCAACCTGATTCTGAGTTGAATCAGTTGCTCATCCAAATTGCTACGCGGCGTCGATGGCTGGCCCGCAGTATTTTCTGGCGTTGAACCGAACATCTCACCGTCGCTAATCCAGCCGCTTTCAGTGTTGATACTGCCGTCACCGTTCACATTAAGGTTCGCTCCGTTTCCGGTCCCGGGTTTTTGTGTGATTCTTGCAATCGCAGTTTCACCTTTCTTGACAACAAGCTCATTCGGACTGACTTGAATGCCATCAGACCCACCGGCAATGCGAACTCGATAGCGGCCGATTTTTACACCGGTTTCTTTGCCGGATTGCGTGACTTGCAGTTTGGTGACGGCGTCTTTTTCATCCACCAGTTCCAACTGAACGTCGTCGATCTGTGACTCGATGCGAACGGTTCCTCCGTCGGGTGTGCGAAGCAGGATGGTGACACCAAAGTAGATGAGCGGGCCAAGCAGAATTGGAAGGAGTGCCAGCCACCAGCGGCTGGGCGATCTTGGTTCAGCACCGTTGGTGGTCGTGATAACTGGTGGCGGTGTGTTTGCTCGGTGGGGGAAGACTTCAGCAACCACACCGACAAGTTCGGAATTCACAGACGGCGGGTCGGTTGCCTCCACATTCGGGTACTCCGCAATGAGGGCCGAGAGATCGCTTTCGTTGGTGAATTGCTGCAGTTCGTCGCGGAGTTGTTCAGCAGATTCAATTCGGCGGGCTGAGTCCGAGGCGAGT
>JBGCDN010000017.1:0-13394 GCA_045105495.1 Planctomycetaceae bacterium | reverse complement strand
CACTCGTCAGAACAGCCGCTCATAATCGGCACGTCCGATGGGATACATTGAGGCAGTAGGTTGTGCAGAACCGGCTCAACGGGTGGTTGGTAAAGAATGCTGAAAACGGAAACTTTGCCGGACGATAGAACAATTGGCGAGAGGCCCGATGTGACTGACAGGCGACGACACCCCAGGACCCTACATTTCGAAGCCTCTCTCCCGGATCGCTGAGCTGTTTCAAAGGTGGCAGACGAGTTGTTTCAACACGAAAGTGATGGAACAGCAACATGATTATCGACCTGCATTGTTTCGTCTGCAGAACCGGGTCATAGCAAATCGATCTATCTGATTCGCCGCTATCGTTCTCCCCCTCTGAGCGATAGCGGCGTTTTTTGTTGCAAGCCCATAAGACCGGCAAGGCACCGCTCGCTTCCCAAGGACCAAGTGCACCGTATCGCCTTACCCGTCCACCCTGATGGAAGGCGGACTGGTGCTGCAGCTAACAAGCCGCCCTCGTGCTCTGCACAATTCTCTTCGAACGCCAGCCGTCAATACGTTGCGAGCTTTGTTGGCGATCTGTTGTTTGGAGCCGTGCTTCGCTGTTGTCGCTGTAATTGGGTGTGCGTATACTCAAATTTGGGCAGGGCCAATGTCTTAGACGAGTGGAGCCACATAGTGGCGAGGACGCCAGAACTAATCTGCGTCGGTGAGTTCGATGAACGAACACAGGCGCTGATCGACCAGCTTCGCACTCAGTGTGAGATTAACCAGCCCGACTCCCTGCTCGACGGCCTCAAGGCAATTAGCGACGGCGAATCCGACGCGTTGGTGACGTCGCTTAATCATCCGCTCTCCGCCGGAGCGTTGATGGAAGCCGGGGGAATTCTTGATCAGCTTCCCGACGGAATCGCGTTGATCGATTGCGCGGCTCAGATCGTCTGGACCAACACTCGCTTCGAGGCGATGTCGAAACACGACACGATTCTGGGGCGCGAGTTCTTCGACGTCTTTGAAGCCACTGAAATTCTGGGCCCCGACTTCGGCCCCATTCAATCAGCCCTTGCTTCAGGTGAATCAACGCGAACAACGCTCAGAGTCGGAGAGAAAACCTACTTCGAACTGAACGCGGAACCCATCATCCGTGGTGACGAAGAGTTTCCGCACCTGCTTGTGATAGTCGTTCGCGATGTGTCGGAAGACGTGCAGCATCGGGAAAAGCTGGCGGCGATTTATACTGCCGGTATCAACCTGAGCGACCTATCTCCCAAAGACATTGCCGACATGACGGTCGATGATCGTGTTGAGTTGTTGAAGGGGCAGATTCTCGAAGCAACGCAGCATATCCTTGGGTTCGACAAGATTGAGATTCGTCTGCTTGACCGCGAATCAGGCAAGTTGGACCCGCTGTTGGTAGAAGGCATGGAGCCTTTGGCTGCAGAACGAGAGCTACTCGCGAAGCCAACCGACAATGGCGTAACGGGCTTCGTTGCCCACACGGGGAAGAGTTATCTCTGCGAGGACACTGGCCAGGATCCGCTGTACATCACCGGGGCAGCTGATGCTCGAAGTTCCCTTACGGTACCACTGATTCTTCACGACGAAGTCATGGGAACCTTCAACGTCGAAAGTCCGGGGGCCAGTGCTTTCACCAAAAGTGATCTGCAGTTCCTTGAACTCTTCGGTCGAGAAATTGCCGTCGCGTTAAACACGTTAGAGTTGCTGTTTGCTGAGAAGGTCACCAACGTTGGCCGCAGCACAGAGCGAATCATGAACGAAGTTTCCGGCCCGGTCGATGAAATTATCGCCGACGCCGCGTGGGTACTCGAACGATACATTGGCCACGATCCAAACGTCTGCGAACGCCTGCAAAACATTCTGAAGCACACACGCGATGTTCGTCAGTTGATTAGAAACATAGGCGAGTCCATCGCCCCGACGGGGCAGTTTTGCGAGTTAGTCGATCGTCAGGTTCGCCCGGCGTTAAAGAGTAAGCGAGTGCTCGTTATCGATAACGACGACACGGTGCGTTCGGCCGCTCACGAACTGCTGGGCCGATTTGGCTGCGTCGTTGAAACAGCTCGCGATGGCCAGGAAGGCTGCTTGATGGCTCGCAGCTTCCACTATGACGTCGCGTTGGCCGATATTCGGCTTCCAGACATGGGTGGATACGACTGCTTTTGCGAGCTGCGACGCATCCACGAACACATGCCGATTATTCTGATGACCGGCTTTGGCTACGACCCATCGCACGCCATTGTGAAAGCAAGACAGCAGGGCCTGAAATCGGTGCTTTACAAACCGTTCCGGCTGGACCAGCTACTAACCGGACTTGAGCAAGCTGTAACCCCCGAACCACCAGCGGATGAGTAGCGACTGCGGACTCGTGCGGCGATGCTTGGTCTACTCACCATGATCGTTGTCGTTCATTGGACTCGAATCCGGTTCAGGCTCGACGACCACTTTGAGATTGTTTTCTCCGGCGTCAATCTCAAACGACAGCCCGCTGGTTTCGGGATGGCGATACTTGTAGTTCACCGGCAAGCCGTGATCTCTCTCATGCTTGATGGTGCCATCTGAGATAACCATCTGCATGACGATTGCCTTGTGCAACCCAGCCGGAGCGCCGTCTGCCGGTTCGTAGGTGCCCAGCACGAAGTTGCCGTTGTCGTCTATGCGACCAGTGGATGACGTCAGGTGTTCCTGCGATTCGAACTCAATGGTTCCCGTCTTGACCGGACTCCCATCCGAAAAGACAACTCGACCCGAGACGGGGTAAACAGGAATTCGATCGCTGCACCCTTTCGGTAGGAAAACGATAAGCGCAAGACAAACGCTCGCGAGAAGTGTGCCGTATAGCTTTCGCCTGCCAAGGCGTTCGAAAAAGCTGTTGCCCGATGTGAACGCCTCGCCGATCGGTTGGTTGGATTCACCGACGTCGACTTGTTTGATCCGCGCCACCGGCAGCGGACCAGCTTTCATGAGATTCATGGCGTCATTCGCTGCTGACGCCGTCCCACTCTCTGGGGCTGCATCAGACTCGCCGACTTGACTCACCGCGGCCAGCTTTTGGTCGTCAGAAGCTATCGGGCCTGCGGGTTCCGCGTTTGCTGTTCCGGTCGGTTCGGGTGCTCCCAGAACAGCCATTGGGTCGAACTCATCGCTTTCGACGATGCTCGTCTCTGACTCGGCAAGCTTCTCCAACTCAGGAATCTCCACGGGCTCCTTGCAGCCGGGGCATTCCTGAGTCGTGCCAGAAAGTCTTGGTTCGACTATGAGTGCAGCTTTGCAGCTCGGGCAGTTGATCCGAATCATCGCTGGTCCTGAGACATCACTTCACAATAGTTGCGGGCTGCGACGAACTGAGTGCCCCTTAGCAACAGCGGGCCACTGCAACTCGCCTAGAGTTCGTCTGCTGAGAACGAAGACCGATCAAGTCGATTGCAAAGGTACCCAAGCACCCGGCTCGAGACATCAGTTGTAATGCCACGGACACTACCATCGCTTAACGCGAACTGAACCACATTGGGGTGACTGCTGCCGAACGCAAACTGATTAACGCGTTGATCCTCGTCGTTGTGAGCGATTGGAACACCTGGCCCACCGATTCGAGAAAAGTGAGTCAGGTGGCGCCCAAGGTAACCGGGACCGTTGTACGGAGTCTTATTCTTCTCACCAAACGGAACATGCGGCTCACCAAACAAGATGGTGTTTCCACTTCCATCGATGATGTCCGCTATCTTGACCTTGTCCAACCAATCTCGAGTGACTTTTCGATCCCTCTTAATTGGTCGAGATGAGATGATGACACCTGTGCCATTGCCACCCCAGTAGAAGTCAGTGAACTGCCCGGTTGCTCCGGGAGAGGTGTCACCGTGGTTGCAGACATAATCAATGATCGCGCCGCCAGGGACGTTTTGACTACCGCCGCCGCAGCCGCAAGGGAATTTGATTTCGACTGTCGAGTCTGGCACTCGAGCCGTGTCTGGCGTGTGCCGGTTAGGGCATAGGAACGTAGACACGACCTGACCGCGAACAGACTCGTCGTGATATCCGTATGCCGTTTCAACATTCCAGAGCTTCGCCATGTTTTGTTGATCGAGGAACGGCATCAAGCGAATGGGCCATGAAGGTTCATCAAGACCTGGCGAATAGCCAGTACTAGCAACTGAACTGGAAGGCCGATTGATCGATTCAATAATCCGCGCTGGCGGGAACGCGCCGTAGGTATCGTGGAATGAGTGCGCGGCGAGAGCCAGCTGCTTCAAGTTGTTCTTGCACTGAGTTCTTCGAGCGGCTTCACGAGCCTGCTGAACTGCGGGCATAAGCAGTGAAATCAGTATGCCAATGATCGCAATCACCACCAGCAATTCGATCAAAGTGAATCCACGACGCGAACTCGCTCGATTTGATTTCATCTCGCCCGACCTCAGTAGGTTTGGAACTAAAGCGTTCCCTTAAGTTTACAGCCCGTTTGATGCTTGTGACAACTTTCTCTGCCGAAAGGGAATTCCAAACGAAGACCCAGTCGGTTCGCCTCCCCAAATCCGATTGATTCTCTAATAATAGTGCCAGTATCAGCCAATTTACGGAGACTCACGGATGCCCATCTTTGACGATAATTCGCTTTCAATCGGACGTACGCCACTGGTTCGGATTAATCGCCTGACTGAGGGACTGAAGGCCACCGTTCTTGCGAAGATTGAGGGCCGAAACCCCGCTTATAGCGTGAAGTGCCGGATTGGCTCGGCAATGATTTGGGACGCTGAAGAACGCGGCGTCCTGAAACCGGGCATGAATGTTGTCGAACCGACCAGCGGTAACACGGGTATCGCTCTTGCATACGTCTGTGCAGCTCGCGGCTACAGTCTGACGCTCACCATGCCAGACAGTATGTCTATGGAACGCCGAATGATGCTTAAGTCGTTCGGCGCGAATCTGGAACTCACTCCCGGAGCGGAAGGAATGAAGGGGGCGATTAATAGAGCGACAGAGCTCTCCCAGCAGGATGGTTGGTTCATGCCGCAGCAGTTCGAAAACCCTGCGAACCCAGCCATTCATGTGAAAACAACAGGCCCCGAGATCTTTGAGGACACCGAGGGCAAGATCGACATCTTCGTCGCTGGTGTCGGCACGGGTGGAACCATCACCGGAGTGACTCGCTACTTCAAAGAAGTGAAGGGAATGGACATCAAGTCGATCGCCGTCGAACCGACTGGAAGCCCGATTCTTTCCGGCGGCTCACCCGGTAAACACCGCATTCAGGGGATTGGCGCCGGGTTCAAGCCTGGGATCCTCGACATGGATCTCATAGACGAGGTTGTTCAGGTTACCGACGAAGAAGCCATGGAAACCGCCCCGGCGTTGGCTCGCAAAGAAGGCATTACTTGTGGGATCAGCTGTGGAGCAGCCATGGCTGCCGCGTTGAAGGTTGCTGCTCGCCCCGAGAGTGAAGGCAAGACCATAGTTGTCGTGCTTCCGGACTCAGGTGAGCGATACCTGTCAACACCGATGTTCGACTACGCCAAGTCGTAGCACTTCGGTTGCGGTTTCAACTCAATAAGAAGCGGCCTGCTGATATTTCGGCAGGCCGTTTTGCATTTCTAACTTCTTAGCGATCACCACGCATCGGTTCTCAACTTGCGATGTCTAATGCGTCATGGCGTAGGTGATGATATTGATGCCCAGCGGGTAGGAAATCTTCTCAGAGTAGATGTGAAAGTAGTCTGTCTCTTCCCCTTCACGTTCCCACGCATCGCCGATGTCGTTGTTGTGACAAAGTAGAGCCATTAGGCGACCGTCGTCGTCGTGGATACCCCAATAGTGCGGGTCTTCGTCCTTCGTCGGACCATGCCAATACTCGAAGTCCCAACCTCGCCGCCACGCCTGAATACTGGGAACTTTCGGTTTCTCATCGAAGGTGTAGACGATGTTGAAGATTGGGTGTTCCAACGAGAGCTCGACAGGTTCTCGATTTGGGAACACTCGCTTCATCTGAGCGTAAAGATCGTCCCATTCTTTGTCGCACCAGAAATCGTCGACCATAAGGAACCCGCCGCTTAGCAGGTAATTCCGCAGGTTGCGTATCGCCGCTTCGCTGTGAACCACATCTCGTGTTCCCAGCATGTAGAGGAACGGATAGTCGAAGAGTTTGGGATCTTCGAGGCGAACAACGATGCCGTTGGGATCGCAGCGGATACTGGTCAGCTGCTGCAGGCGATACGAAAAATTCCAGTCGCCGTCCGGGTAGTCGTTGTTCCAGTAGCCATCGATGACAGTTCCCGGCGAGTCATACTGGATGCGAGCGAACGTGAAGACATCATCTTCGAACTGTTCGTCGATCTTCCAAATCGGGTAGTCGCTTCGCTTTGGTGTTCTCCTTCGCCCCCATCGCTGCCACTGCGCGAAAGATGCTCCTATGAGCAAAAACATGGCAATTGCGATTGGAAGAGGCAGGCGCTTCAAGACAAACCCGTTTCGTTGTGGTAACGACAATATTGTAGCAGCTTAAGCGAGCTCTGTTTGCCAAGCCGACTCCGCATGTCGCCGTTTCTGCGACTTGGAGACCTGGTTTGGCGAGGACAAAATGCTTATCGAAACGGCAGTTTAATGCGTCATTTCGAATCGGTTCGGCAGCGAATGCCGGACCCTTTCACCCTCCGTAGAAAGTGAGAAAAAGATTGACCCCAGATGCCCCAGGGCATGTTGACCGTTTTCTGCGAAGTCCTGTATCTACCGCTCAAGTTTCGCCTTCTCTCCCGAATTCGGAACCCATTCTATGCTTAGTCGTTCACGGGTGAATGGCTCAGCAGACGTCTTTGGAAGCGGAAGTCACGTTGACTTCCAAGGGTCGGAGACGATCGTGCATCGCGAGAGCTTTTGCTCTTCATGCCAGGAGGATTTACCTTGCGTAAACCAATCGGACTAATCGCTTGTGTTGCAGTGATTGCGGGATCACTGTGGATACTGGGTGGGGGTCGCCCCTCCCAGACAGCCGTGGCTCAGGTAGAAGACACCGGCAGTTATGAAGCCGCCGCTCGTCGCTTCCTGCAGAATGCGAAGTCAGCAGCCGCTCAGGGTGACCTGAAGGGTGCGAAGCAAATGGCTGAAACAGCCGCGAGCTTCCGAGTGACCTGGGGACAGGGCGAACAAACGCCTGAACAGTTCCTCAAGACACTTGTGACAGCATCTGGTTCCGGCCAGTTCCCAGACGACGAAGTCTGGACTCAGCCTCCAGCAGACGCGGCGATCAGCCCGTTTGCGAATCAAACGCAAGCTGAGTCGAAGACAACTCAGTCTCGCTCGGTCAAAGGGCAGGCAACTGCCTTACTTCGAAAAGCCAGAGTCGCGATGGCTCGCGGGGCCTACGAAGAAGCCCGGGCAAGAGCGTTACAAGCTCGACAGCTTGGAGTGACCTACGGACTTTGGGACGATCGTCCTGAACACGTCCTGGCCGAGATTGAACGCCTTACAGGTCAGTCCACCGTTGTTGGTTCTGCCCCTCCAAAGCGTGACAACCCAGCACATCCTGACCAAACACGCGATACCGCAGTCGCTTTGGTTCAGTCTGCACGGTTAGATCTGCGAGCTGGCCGAATTGAGTCTGCCCGACAGAAGGCTGCCGAAGCTCAAAAGTACAACGCGACCTTTGGTCCACAGGAAGATTCTCCAGAACTGATCCTTAAAGACGCAAGCCGTATGGAAGCGTCTTCAGTCAAGGCAACACCTGCAACGACCAGCCCTGAGCGAACAACCGCACTCGCTCTTGTTGAGAAAGCCCGAAAGGCTCTCAAAGAAGGTCGTCTAAGCATTGCACGCGAACAGGCTTTGGCCGCGAGTCGCATGAACGTTGAGTATCAGCTGTGGGACGACCGACCAGAATTGGTCATGGCAGACATTCAGACTGCACTTGGTCAAAGCGCAACTGCTGCGACACCGGCACCACCTGTTGAAACAGAGATCAGTGCAGCCGACTTCGCTCCGGACCAATCCGAAGCAGGTTCAGTTGCTGTACCACTCATTTCAGCAAATGACTTTGATGTAATCGATACTGCGGGTGAAACTGCGGTACAAGCATTCGAGCGTGGTGTTGTTCTGCTTCGACAAAACGATCGAGCGGAAGCACACGAAGCCTTCATGAAGGCTCAACGCTCTGGCGAAAAGCTAGACGACTTCCGTCAGGAAGAACTCACGAAGCACTTGGCATCGTTTGACAACATCCGCAAGGACTCTCAAATCTCGCTTGTTTCTGCACAGGAAACCACACCGGTATCCAGCAGCGACTTCGGTGATGAAATGTTGTTCGACGATCCTGAGCCCGCTCAGGAACAGAACGCAGAACTGCCGGAACTGGATACACCAGTTCCAGCACCAGCTGAAGTTGCTGAAGCAGCTGCAGACGATTCTCGTGTCTTCGACAAGGTGACACAGAAAGACGCTGTTCGTTACGACCGGCTTCGAACAGAAGTACTGAATTCAGTCTTCCGAGCTGAGAAGCTTCGCGATTCGAATCCAGACGGGGCAATCGCCTTGCTAGACCGATCTGTTGGAAACGTAGAAGCATCGCAACTAGGTGATGAAGCTAAGCAGACTCTCCTTGGTTATCTCAAGCGAAGTCAGGAAGCTGTCAAAGCATACGCTCAGGAACGTGCTCCACTCATCGCACTCGAACAGCGAAACGCCGAAGTCAAAGAAGCTCTCAAGGCTGACATGAAGACCAAGGTTCGGATCGAACAAGAGTTTGCCAACATGGTCGAGAAGTACAACGACCTGATGGAAGAACGCCGCTACGCTGAAGCAGTGATTGTTGCTAAGCAGGCTCGCGAGCTGGATCCGGACACTCCGGCCAGCATCGTCATGCTCGAAAAAGCGAAGTTTGCTCGTCAGATCACAATCAACAAAGACATCCGCGAACGACGAGCTGACGGTGCCTTGGCTGCACTGACAGACGTTGAAGAATCGTTGATGCCTACCGATGAGGAAATCAGCTATCCGAAGAACTGGGGTGAACTCACCAAGAGCCGCAAGCGGTTCGGTGGTGCAGATAGCCGCAAGCGATCTGACAAAGAACGCGAGATCGAAAAGGCTCTCGACAACCCAATCTCACTCAGCTTCATGGAGCGACCGTTCACAGAAGTTGTGAACTACATCGCTCAGGCAGCTGCTGTCGACGTTGTTGTTGACCGTCGAGCTCTGGAAGAAGAAGACGTGCTGACAGACGAGCCTGTTTCCATCGACGTTGATGGTATTCGTCTTCGATCAGCTCTGAACCTACTGCTGGAACCTTACGGTTTGACATACAGCATCAAAGACGATGTTCTGAAGATCACAAGCAAGCTCCGGCAGGAAGTGGACTACGAAGTCCGCACCTACCAGGTTGCCGACCTTGTCGTCTCTATGGATCGCAACAACAAGGTTGCAAACCCATTCTCAGCTATCGAGCGGATGAATGACCTGATGCTAAGTGGTGGCAATCTCTCGTCTGGAGTTGGTTCTGGCGGCGGTTTGTTCCAGGTCAACGATGGTGCAGGACGGATGTCTGGTGGAGGAATGCCAGGCACCACAAACGACGGAAGCTCTGTCGACTTTGAGTCACTGGTTGACCTCATTACATCCACAATCGAGCCGAAGAGCTGGATTGAGGGTGGCGGTGATGGAACAGCCAAATCAAACGAAAACACCTTGAGTCTTGTGATTCGTCAGAATCCACAGATCCACGAACAGATCGCGGAACTGCTGGACCAATTGCGACGACTTCAGGACCTTCAGGTTACCGTCGAAGTTCGGTTCATTAGTGTAACCGACCGCTTCTTCGAACGAATCGGTATCGACTTCGACTTCGCCGTACAAGACACCGTTGGTGATGTACCGGGTCTACCAGCCTTTGGCTCACGCCAGCTGCAATTCCCTGGTGCCGGTGGTGCTGGCGGTGGCGGTGGTGGCCAACAGGGCGGTGACCTGCGTGGTGCTGCTGGTGGTCAGGGCGGTGCCGGTGGTGCTGGTGGTCAGCAGGGAGCACAGAACAACATTCTGTTCGACCCTGTGTTCCGAGTTCGTCCATCACGCGACGACTTCAGCCGAACTGTGGTTGGTCTTCAGGGACCAGACACGTTTACTGAAGACTTCGACATCCAGTTCAAGCAGGGTTCATTCCAGATTGGTGTACCCGACTTCGGTAACTTCAACCCAGACGCTGGTATTCAGGTCGGTATGGCGATCCTGAGTGACCTGGAAGCATTCTTCTTCCTGCAGGCTGCTCAGGCAGACGAGCGAGCCAACTTGCTGTTTGCTCCAAAGGTAACTCTGTTCAACGGCTCGTCAGCCACGATTCAGGACACCTTGAACCGGCCATTCGTGATTGCCCTCGTACCAAACGTTGGGACTGGTGCGGTCGGATTTACTCCGATTGTTCAGACGATTCCTGAAGGGATCTTCCTGAACGTGACCGCTGTAATTTCTGCAGACCGACGCTATGTCCGACTTCAGTTGTCACCGAACTTCACGAACATCGTTGATGTCTTCACATTCTCCTTTGCGAGTGGTGGAGCGGGTGTTGGTGGTATCGGTGGTGCTGGCGGTGGAGGCATCGGCGGCGGTGGCATCGGTGGTGGCGGTATCGGCGGCGGTGCCGGTGGCGGTATCGCAGGTATCGGTGGTATCGGTGGCTTCGGCGGTGCTGGCGGCGGTGCCGGTGGCGGTGTCGGCGGTGGCGTCGGCGGTGGTGCTGGTGGCCAGCAAGGTCAGGCCGGTGGCGGCGGTGGCGGTACGCTAACCGTTCAGCAGCCGGTTGTCGAAATTATCAGTGTCGGTACGACAGTAAGTGTGCCAGACGGTGGAACGGTTCTTCTCGGTGGTATTAAACGACTGCGAGAAGGTCGAAACATGGCTGGTGTACCGATCCTCAACAAGATCCCGTACATCTCTCGACTGTTCAAGAACAGTGGTGTGGGACGTGACACAGAGAGCGTGATGTTGATGGTGACACCAAGAATCATCATCCAGGAAGAAGAGGAAGAGCTTGTCCTCGGAACCCTGGTAAACTGATTCAGCGTGTTACGAAATTTGGTGCTCTGGCACTAACCCCCCGTGTGAGTCTGGTTCTCAAGGCCCTGATTCACAGTAATGAGAAGTTGTTTTCATTGTGGGATTGGCCCGACGGCTGTGTGGGCAGCCGTCGGTCGCCAAATTTGGACCGCTTCTCAACGAAATTTCCTGAGTACTTCCTTAGGGTCCGGCCGTCGCAAATTGCGGGATTTGCGGCGGCTTCCTTTATGCGCGGTACGGAAGGATGGTGCTTCGTCGATGCGGCTCGTAAAGTGATGCTACCGGTAATGTCCTGACTGGAGCTTCACAATGCGACTCGGCCTGGTTCTCCTCACATGCTTTTTACCCACCTCGGATGAACTAACGGAATCAGACTTCGTTAGCCTGCACAAGCAACTGCAGCCAGCCCCAGACGAAACGTGGCGCACGATTCCCTGGCGACTCTCTTTACTTGATGCTCAACGGCAAGCCGCTGCTGAAAAGAAGCCGCTATTCATCTGGGCGATGGACGGACACCCGCTGGGCTGTACCTGAAACAACGGTGTACTCGACCGTGCGTCGACCTTCGCCGATCCAAGGATCGTTCAAAAGCTGAAGACCAGTTTCATTCCAGTCGCCATCGACCAGGCCTACCAGCGTCGACAGAAAGATACGGAAGGCGACTTCTTCCGAAAGATCGCCAAACAGATTCCTCGCAAAAGCGAAACGAAGCAGGGCCTCTACTTCGTCGCGCCGGATGGAGAACTGCTTGGGTTCACCAACCACCGTTCGCCTGAACGCGTTCTTCGCGTCTTCGCTTCATCCAGCGAGAAAGCAATCGGCAACTCGACGCCCATCGAATCGAGCTCCATCGACAAGAGATACAACCCGAAACCTCCCAAAGACGGTTTGGTGGTTCGAGTGAACGCCAAAGTCCTTTCCGGCTACGGCAAGGCCGCCAGCGCATCAGAAGCAATCTTCCAAAGCGCGCTGTCTCGCGACAATCTTTGGGTCTCGGCTGAAGAACACAAAGCGTTGGTGAATGGAGAAGTCCCAGCGCAATTGCGACAACGAATTGCTCGCTTTCACCTCGTCGATAACACCCGCGGCGAACCTTCGATGTGGCGAAAAGACGAAGTCATCGACTGCACGATTCAGGTTACGGACGGAACCATCAGCGGCATGGCCCACCTCCGAACCAAAGACGGCTCGCGTGTGTTCAAGTGCCAATTGGCCGGGAAGCTAGAGGTCAAGAACGGCAAGGTCACGCGATTCGACATCGTCGCCAAAGGCCTTTTCCGAGGAGAAGGCCAATACACCCGCCGCGCACCGAAGGGCGACTTCCCTTTGGCAATCGCGTTTCGGCTGGCAGATATGAAAGACATCGCCGACCCGATCCCCCCGCAAGGCTCACGAGGTTGGGTAGATGGCTATATGAAGCCACAATAAATCATCCAAGCCGAATTGGTGTGGCCGCGTTCGGTTGAATGAACGCAACAAGGTGCATTTCTCGCGTTCCAACTGGTTCCTCCCGCGACCACACGATTTCGTCCTTATTTAACTGGAAACGTATTCTGCTCCCGCACCTCCACCACTTTTTCCAGTTTCGAGATCGATTACTGGTTCACTGGTTCAAAACCATCGCGATCGATTAAATGACAGACTGACAATACCTTTGAGGAAGAAGTATGAGCCCGCGTTCGATTGTTCTCTCTGTTTCTCTAGTTGCGTTGACCGGCAGTCTGCTGGCGGCCGAAGGAAAACATCCTTCCAACGCTGCTTCCGGCCCAATGGCTGAAGCGACTTCCGCAGCATCGATCAAAACGATTGATGGCTTCAAAGTGGAACGCTTGTATTCGGTGCCGCCTGAACAACAGGGTTCATGGGTCAGCCTGACGCACGACAACAAAGGCCGCCTGATCACATCCGATCAATACGGCAAGCTGTATCGCGTCACCCCCGGTTCAAGCGAAGCAGATACCAAGGTCGAACCCATCGACATTGAAGTTGGCATGGCTCAAGGCCTGCTGTACGCGTTCGATAGCCTGTATGTGATGGTCAACAGTACGAAGCCTAAAAACCAAGGGCTCTGGCGGCTGCAGGATACTGATGGCGACGACAAATTCGACAAAACAGAACACCTGCGACACCTGAAGGGCGGAGGAGAACACGGGCCACACGCGATTGTGCTTAGCCCGGATGGTAAGTCGCTCTACGTCTGTGCGGGCAATCACACTCATCCGACCGAATTCGAATCAACACTCGTCCCGCCGAACTTCGAAGAAGATCAACTACTGCCTCGAATGTGGGACGCTGGTGGCCACGCCGTAGGCAAGGTCGCTCCAGGTGGCTGGATTGCTAATGTTTCACCAGATGGCAGCGAATGGAAACTC
>JBGCDN010000016.1:0-3313 GCA_045105495.1 Planctomycetaceae bacterium | reverse complement strand
TACGGTGGTGTCGTCAAAAAGCGGCTGTTCGAAAAGGTAAATCTCGGGCACGGTCACCGATCCGTCCGGTTGCAAAACCGCTTGAGACTGCCGCCATCGACTTGATTCAGCAGGATCAATCGGAACACGGCGCGTGACTTCGTGAAACGCCGTCCCCTTGCGTGCGACAATTAAGTAGTCCCCCGGCGGCAGGTCGACCTGAAGCGGTGTCGTTCCGCCGGGAAAGATCACTTCGTCAGCAATCGGTTCCCGTGTCTTTGGATCGAGGGGAGCAATCGCTAGCTCGGCTCCCTCTGGCTGAGTATTGAAATTGACCGGATGCTTAAGCTCAGTCGGAATCAAGAAGTAAGCGACCACCAACGCCACAGACAAGACTGCGATAACTGAACCCGCCGCTGCCAACAATCGGTTCCGTCTTGCCCATCGCCAAGCGCGACCAATCGCTGACATTGGCCGGGCATGAATTGGGTAGCCTTCAAGATACCGATTCAGTTCTTCGGCCATCTCAGCCGCTGTTTGGTAACGCTTGGCTGGATCCTTCTCCATCGCTTTCAGACAGATGGTCTGCAGGTCCTTCGGTACGTCCTTGTTGTGCTTGCGCAGCGGGGCTGGATCGTCGTTAAGAACCTGTTGCAGCAACATCCGCGATTCGCGCGCGATGAACGGTTTCTTACCGGTCAGCATTCGATACAGCATGACGCCGACCGAATAGATGTCGCTGCGAGCATCCGCTTTCCAACCGTCGCCACTGGCTTGTTCGGGCGACATGTAAGCCGGCGTTCCCAAAACCGCACCTCGCGCGGTGACGGTCATTTCGGCCTGATTGCGTTTTGCCAAACCGAAGTCGGCGATGAATGGTTCGTCTTGCCTGTTCAGCAAAATGTTGCCGGGTTTCAGGTCACGATGAACCACGCCCGCCTCATGCGCGGTATGCAGAGCTTCAAGTATCGTGCGGGAAACTTCTGCGCACCGTTTCGGACTCAGCTGGCTGTGCTTCAATCGCTCACTAAGCGACACGCCTTCCACCAAATCACTAACGATGTAAACACGTCCGTCTTTGCCGTCCTGTCCAATCTCATGAATGGCAACGATGTTCGGATGCTTCACCTGAGCCGCCGCGCGGGCTTCCTTGAAGAACTTCTTTAGGTATTCCTCCTGCATGCCGTCGTACCGCGGCAGCTTTACGGCGACCAGTCGATCGAGCTTCGTATCCTTCGCTGAATAGACAGAACCGAAGCCACCGGTTCCAAGCAAATCCAGCAGCTCAAAGTGTGCGACGACTTCACCCTTCGCCGGAGCGATACTCAGCGTTTCGTCGCCGGTCAGGTCGATCCGGCTATCGCAACTTGGGCACGTAAAATCAGCCTCGTGCTGTTCGGCAAGATACTCAATCGCATTCTGGCAATGCGGACAGCGAATGTGCATATGGAACCTTAGTCAGTACTTCCTCAACCTGTGCCAGCACGCATTGTCCGTGCTGGCATCACCGCAGCAAGCGTCAGGTCGTCGCTTGATGTGAATTCATCCATCCCAATCCTCGACGATCGATCACCGGAACCGTACCCTAAGAAGCGTTCCACTGACCGAGTGCGGCAGCGGCATTGGGATGGTTGCTGAATAAGCAGCTCATCGCCACGTGGACGTTCTTCAGGCAGGCTTCGACTAACAGTCTCTAACGATTTGGTGCGATATGTTCCGCGTTCTCCTATTCATCTACGCAAGCGTGTTATTCGGTTGCTCCGCAGCCTTCGCTCAGCAGGAACCACAACCGTTCGGGCCAAAGTTCAAGAACCTCGATGGACGAGCCACCGGTGAGTGGTGGAAGCGGGCCGAGCAGCGTCGCAAGCAGCTGGAAAGTGGGAACCAGCGGCAAAAGGCGAACGCGAAACGGTTCATTGAGGTGGATGTGCCGCGCAACGACGTTGTCGCCTTCGCTGTCTACACGCACGACAGCGGTGTCCTGAAAATGACGGCTCAGTTGTTTCCGCTGAAACCGGGTGAAACGATGGAGACACGGCTTGAGTTCAAACGCGGCGACAAGTGGGAAGAAGTGAAAAGGGAGAAGGTGTGGTACCCGGGCTGGAGTTCTCACTTCCGTATCGAGAACTGGGACAACACGAAAGACGTTGCCTACCGAGTTCGACATGGTGAAGAAGCCATGTTCGAGGGACTGATTCGAAAAGACCCAATTGGCAAGGATGTCATCACTGTCGGCAACCTTTCGTGTAATTCATCGCGAACCGGTGGACCACGACCGAAGATCGTTGAGAACCTGAAGAAACAGAATCCCGACGTGTTGTTCTTCGCTGGCGACCAGACTTATCACCACACGGAACACACTGCTGGCTGGCTGCAGTTCGGGCTTCAGTTTCGTGACGTTCTGAAAGACCGCCCAACCATCACTATTCCAGACGACCACGATGTTGGCCAAGCGAACATCTGGGGTGAAAGCGGCAAGCAAGCGAAGACACCATCTGGTCCGACCGGCGGTTTTTACTACCCGGTCGATTACGTCAACATGGTCCAACGACATCAAACGTGGCACCTGCCAGATGCGTTCGACCCCACACCAATTCAACGCGGCATTGGTGTGTACTACACACGCCTGCGAGTTGGTGGGATCGACTTTGCGATCATTGAAGATCGAAAGTTCAAGAGCGGTCCGGAAGGCAAGATTCCAAAGATGGGTCCTCGACCAGACCATATCAACGATCCGAAGTACGACCGAAAGTCTGTCGATGTTGAGGGCCTGAAACTGCTGGGAGAACGACAGCTTGCGTTCCTCGATGAATGGTCACAGGACTGGACCGGTGCCGACATGAAAGTAGTGCTCTCTCAAACTGCATTCTGCGGAGCGGTTCATCTTCACGGCACCCCCAAGAACCGACTGTTGGCCGACCTCGACAGTAACGCGTGGCCACAGACTGGCCGCAACATAGCCGTCGCCGCCATCCGCCGCGCCTGGGCGCCGCACTTGTGTGGTGACCAGCATTTGGCGGTCGTCGTCAAACATGGAGTGGACTCGCCCGGCGACGGCCCAATCGCGTTCACAAGCCCTGCGATCGTGAACACCATTTATGGTCGTTGGTGGCATCCGGAAAATGAAAAGCCTGGTGCCAACGCTGTCTTCAATAGTCCGCTTCCATGGACTGGTGATTACCTGGATGGTCTCGGCAACCACATTCGGATGTTGGCCTACGCCAATCCCGAAGATCGAACCGACGAAACGAAGCGAGCAGACGGATATGGCATCTGTCAGTTCAACAAGAAGAACCAAACCGGTCGATTCGAATGCTGGCATCGGTTCGCTGAC
>JBGCDN010000015.1:0-6370 GCA_045105495.1 Planctomycetaceae bacterium | reverse complement strand
AGCATCCTCGAACACAACAACAAGTCGGTTCGTAGGGCCCGACATTTGTGGGCTCTTTAGGAAGACAGACTGGCTGGCTTCCAACCGAAGCGGCTTCATCTTGCCACGCGCTATTGAGTTTGTTGACGCATCGGCCGGCTGAGTTTTGTCTTGTGTTTCTCGAACCCAGACTTTGACTGAGTCTGCCTTCAGTTGTGTGTTCTCCAAAGGCTGGAGAACGGTGACGGCTCCTCGCAGTTCCAGCAGTCGAATGTCTGGCTGGCGATCGGGCCGTAGCCTGAGTTCTTCCCCCCATCTTGCGATGAGTTCGATTTCGTCGCTGTTCTCCTTCGAACGCCCAGTCAGTATGCCCCCTCCTGGACAGGTAATGGACTCGAGTTCGTTGTCCTCGTCGTGAGCCAAAATCAGGCGGCGACAAACCATGTCGCTGGACTGTTGAGCAACTTTCAGAGGTGGACCGGAACCGTCTGGGAACACAATGGAATTCGCAAGTTCAACCGTACGCGTATCGAGTCGATATTCGAGATCGGTGATCTGCGTGACGAGCAACTCGTTCTGAATCGACTGCAATTCAACGTTGCCCTGTGCTGTGAGCTGTATGGGCTTCAGGCCAACTTCGCTTTGCTTCTCCGATTCCTTTTTTCGAAAATGGATGCTTAGTAGATCGCACTTCAACGTATCGTTCTCGTCCGGCGCGGTTGGTCGTCTGAGGTGGACTCCGCGGTCCAGCGTGGCGATGTTGGTTTCGAGGTCGAACTCCAGGTGTCCTCGACTTCTCACATGAATGAGATCGGTTGGCTTGGTTTCAGTTGTTCGTTGATCACCTTCAGCCAACATCTCGAGAATAATGTCTTCTCGAATCCGTACGCTTCGGATTGCTTCAGCAGCCAGAAGGCCCGCGCGAGCGTCGCTGGATCCAAGACGAATCTCGACACCGCGTCCTCGGCCTCGGTGCGGTCCGAACCTGAACCGGACAATATCGTCGCTCCAAATACGTCGGGAGTTTTCATCGACGAAGAAGTTGCGGCCCATGATCAACAAGTTGTCAGGGCCTTCGATCCGAACTTCTCCTAACAACTGTCCGCTGGTAACGCGGCCGGCGTCGAAGTCGCTCTCGGTCAGTCCGGCAGAGAAGTCCAGCTGTGCTGATTCAGCGACCATGGTCACTGGAGCGTTCTTCTTCCCTCGGCCTAGCTGGTCCGTCATGACGATTGCAAATGGCTTGAGCGAGACAGAACGTTTCTCGTTACCCAGCATGTAGTCGCGGCTGTAGACGAACGTGTTTTCGTCCTTATGACGATAGGCGGCATCGACAGCCCATGGATGCTGTGGCAAGTGAAGCTGCGCCATCTCCGCGAACCTCGGCGAAGGGGCCGGTGGTTCGAGCTTCTCGAAAACTGCGTCGGGTCGTGCGTTGACGATTAGAAGCGGACGAGTCAACCGCGCGTACAGAACCCCTACACTCGAAAGTGCGACTGTCACAAGGATTGTCAGGGCCAGACGATGCATCGAAGGTGATTCGCTATCCGTCGACAATCTTCAGACGTGGCTTTTCGTCTGAAGGTCGGCAACCAAGACCAATCAGGTCTGTGATATCGAGCAGTCCAACGGGAACTCCGTCGGAATCCACAACAGGCAGTTCGCTAAGCTTTCTGGCCGACACGAGGTCGATCGCCTCGCCGACACGAACGTCCGGCCCAATTGTGACCGGGTTCGGCGTCATGATTTCACCAGCTGCACGATCAAACTGGTCGTCGCGCCGCTGCTCCAATAAACGGGCAAGGTCGCTGTCGGTGAACAATCCCTGAAGTCGGCTGTCTGAATCAACAAGCAGGACGGCACCAGATCGACGCCCGGGTGTTGCTACTTCGACTAGAAGATCTCGAACAGTGAGTTCCTGAGAAGCCATCCGAATCTCGTTGATCGGTCGCATGACTTCGCGAACGTATTTCAGTCGAGCTCCAATGCTGCCCGCCGGATGGACGCTCGCGAAATCCCCGCGATTGAACCCGCGGGCTTCACCAGCAACCAGCGCGAGCGCGTCGCCGACTGCGAGCATTGCTGTTGTACTTGTTGTCGGAGCGAGCTTCGATTTGCCCGCTTCAAGATGCTTTCCAATGACGAGGGTGACGTCTGAATGTTCAGCGAGACTGTTTTCTCGGTCGGCCGTGATGGCAATGGTTGGAAGCTCGCGCTCGCTCAGGCTTCCCAGTAGATTGACTAGCTCTGCAGATTCACCACTGTTCGAAAGTGCAAGAATAATGTCGTCCGGATTAAGACATCCAAGATCGCCATGCACTGCCTCTGTCGGATGCATGAAGTGAGCGGGACTGCCTGTAGATGACAGTGTGGCTGTGATCTTCCTGCCAATGAGTCCCGCTTTGCCGACGCCCGTTACGATGACGTTGCCGCGGCAGCAGACAATGAGTTCCACCGCTGTCGAGAAACTCTCGTCCAACAGGTTCGCGGTCAGCTTTAAGCCATCAGCTTCTTGCTGAAGAATCTCACGGGCAGCACGGATTCGATCGACATTGGCCGCGGGAATCACACCATGGGCTGCGGAAGTGCTCATGCGTCGTCCTTGACAGCACGTGGGGAAGAGAGCGGAAAGGTTCGCGAATACTTCCTGTATCGTGACCCAACCCGGACCGGCAGTGTACGACCCTTTGCGAAGCAGGGTCAACGCAGAGTCTGCGCACGAAAAAGCCCCGCCGGTGTCCAAGACCCCTCAAGGACCAGCGCGACGGGGGAAGCCCTGTGCAACACACACAGGGTTAGCTTCGAGGCTCTTGAAAGATACGGTGCTTAGGATGACTGGGTTCTGTCAAGAAAAAGAACCGGTGGCCGTAGAAAAGCCGCTCAATATGCACTGCTCTTGCATTTGGCGGGAAATACTGGTGTCTGAAAGCACACTACCGTTGCCGGGCGAGGCTCAGAATCAGCAGGCCGAACGCGATTACGAAGGGGCCTTCGCTCAGCGTCCAAAACAGCGGCAGTTCGGCAATGACATCGATAACGATGGTCAGGATACCCAACGCGATGAAGGATACTGCCCAAACTCTGATGAGCGGGCGATATCGAGGTACGTCGCCTCCGATTGTCCACGTAATCACGCCATGCAGACCGTAGAACGCGGATAGCGATCGAGCGAGATACTCCGCAATCGGAGCCGTGGGGAACTCGCCCAGTCCGAGCCATTCGTGGATAGATGACATCCATGCAAGCGGCATGAAAACGGCTAGCAGTGCGAAAAACTGCAAGGCCGCGTCGGCTCGAAGAAGAATCGATATGAGCCGGTCAGATTTGTGCGGCGTTGTGGTATCAGTCATTCGAGTGTTCTACGCCAGAATGCCGTCAATCACATGGCCATGAACGTCGGTCAGTCGCATGTCACGTCCACTGAAGCGGTATGTCACCCGTTCATGATCGAGCCCGAGCAGGTGCAACATTGTGGCGTGAAGATCATGGATTTCCACTTTGTCGACGACTGCTTTGTAGCCAAATTCGTCAGTGGCTCCGTAAATCGTTCCGCCTTTGATCCCACCACCAGCCAGCCAGGTTGAGAAGCCATATTGATTGTGGTCGCGACCATTCTTTCCCTGAGCGAATGGGGTTCTTCCAAATTCGCCGGTCCAAACAACAAGGGTTTCGTCCAGCAGTCCGCGTTCATCAAGGTCTTGCAGCAACGCGGCAATAGGCTGATCCACAGTTTTTGCGTTCTTGTTGTGCCCATCAACCAGGTTGTTGTGCTGGTCCCAACGATCGCCGTTGCCACCAGGGCAGGTGAGTTCGATGAACCGAACGCCTCTTTCCACCAACCGCCTTGCGATCAGGCATTGCCGACCGAATGTTTGTGTATTCCTAAACGAAGTATTCAGGCCATAGAGTTCCTGCGTCTCTTTCGATTCCGACGAGAGGTCCATCAAGTTTGGAACAGCAAGCTGCATTCGAGCCGCGAGTTCGTAATTCACGATGGCCGACTCAAGTTGGTCATCGCGTCCGTAGCGATTCAGGACGTCGGCATCCATTCGTCGCAGTAGCTCCAGCTTCTTAGCCTGGCGGGTAAGAGTTTCGTTGTGTGGAGCCACATTGGCGACTGGCGGGTTTCTGTTTGCAAATACTGACCCCTGAAAGCTTGCAGGAAGAAAGCCGCTGTTGAAGTTATCGAGTCCGCCTGGTGGGATTAGACCGCCGTTCAGAACGACAAACGCCGGCAAGTCCTGACACTCGGTTCCAAGCCCATAACCAACCCACGCTCCCATGCTCGGGCGACCCTGCTGTCCGTGTCCAGTGTGCAGGAAGTAGTTCGCGTTGGTGTGCTCAGGGAACTTAGACACCATCGATCGGACGACAGCCAGCTTGTCGACGTGCCGAGCGACATGCGGAAACAGATCGCTAACGGGAATTCCCGACTCTCCATAGTTTTGGAACTTCCATGGACTCTTGAGAGTCTTGCCTATGTTGTTGAACTGGGTAGGTTCGGTCTTTGCGGGGAATGGTTTGCCGTTTTCTGCATCAAGTCTGGGTTTCGGATCGAACGAATCTACTTGTGAGACACCGCCGTCCATGTAGAGAAAAATGACGTTCTTCGCACGCGGGGTGAAATGAGTTTTCTTTGGCGAGAACTGGTTCTCCGTACCGGTCGCCTCTCCCGCCAACATCGCCGCCAAGGCTGTCGCTCCGAATCCCTGGCCTGCCTGCTGAAGGAAGGAGCGTCGGGAAAATGACTCGGCACGGTACCGTTGGCAGGGAAAGAGCATTTGAATCGCCCTGAAGGTGGAAATGGAAAGTCCGCTCAGCAATCGACAGCTTTGATCTGTAACATTCAGCATACCACGGTCGACGATCCAGGTCATATACGATCAGGCCAGGCCGCTCTGACCATTCAAGGGTTGAACACCTTGGAAGCCGCGTGAGATGAGCATAGAATGGCCAATTGTGCTTCCTGCTGGCTCTTCATCAAATCGAAGAGTTGGTTGTTTCAGTCGGTAACACCCTGACCCTGTGACATTCTTGTAGTGTCACAGCAAGATTTTTCAGGCAGGTTGCCTTAGGCCCTCATTGAATCGGACCATTTCCTTGGCCACTCTGCGAGTCAGTCGCGGCGGGAATAACAAAGACACCTGCTACGAGATCACAAGAGAAAGAACCAAGCTCGGACGTGACCGCACCAACCATGTCGTGGTCGATTTCCTCTCGGTGAGCCGGGAACATGCGCAAATTTCGAAGCATGGTTCAGAGTTCTTTCTCGAAGACCTGAAAAGCCGGAACGGAACCTACATCAACGGACAACTGCTCCAGGATCGTCGAAAGCTAAGCGACGGTGACGAAGTCGAAATTTGTGAAGTCGTCTTTAAGTTCTACATTGATGGGCCCCCAACGGGAGGTGACGATCCTCACGGCGATGGTACCTCTCACGGATCGTCAGACATTCTTCAGGTCGGGGAGTATGTAGAACATAGCAATCGCTATAGAGACGTTTCCGAGAACTCGTCGATTGTCACAACTCTGCAGGCCAATGACTCAAGCCGCAACTGGCGCATGGGCATCAAGCCTGAAGCGAAGCTCCGGGCGGTTGTGAAGATACTTCGCAGCCTGCGACAACTGGTGACATTGCCAGAGGTTCTCCAGGCAATCCTGGACGGGCTGTTCGAAACTTTTCCACAGGCCGACCAAGGCTTTATCATGCTTCACGAGCCCGTGAGGGATCGGCTGAAGCTGGAAGCCACCAGAACGCGCACAAGGCAGCAAACTGAAGTAAACGTCAGCATGACCATCGTGCGGAAGGCGATGGAAACCGGCGAAGCCATTCTCAGCGCGGATGCGGCGGACGACAGTCGCTTTAACACAAGCGACTCACTACAGAGCCTCCAAATTCGATCGATGATGTGCGTTCCGCTCCTTGGTAAGGACGAAGAGCGGCTCGGTGTCATTCAGCTTGATACCGGCAACATGGTCGAACAGTTCTCGCAGGAAGATCTGGATATCATCCTCGCGGTGGGAACGCCTGTAAGCCTGGCAATTACTAACACGCGTTTCATCCAGCAGGAAATCGAAGCCAAGGCGTTGGCCCGAGAACTGGACTTTGCCAGAGAGATTCAGCAGGGATATCTACCAAAGCGTCTGCCAGAAGCGACTCGGTTTGACATCAGTCATTACTACGAGTCTGCTGAGCAGGTCGGCGGCGACTACTTCGACTGCTTCGCGCTTAAGGATGGACATATCTGTCTGGCGATTGGCGACGTCGCGGGTAAAGGAATTCCAGCGGCTCTTCTAATGTCGCGGCTGTATTCGGCTGTGAGAACTCAGATGTTCACAACCAACGACCCTGTTGCTGCGGCGAAAGCGGTGAATGATGAATTCACATTCG
>JBGCDN010000014.1:0-3946 GCA_045105495.1 Planctomycetaceae bacterium | reverse complement strand
TACTTGATCCGATTCCGGCCAATGCCAACTTCACTGTGGTAGGCATGATCTTGCCTTGGTCACGCTTCAGAATGTGCTCTGTTGAGTTTCCAATGTGGTACCCATCCGCAATTTCCAGCACGATCGCAAGGACAAGCTGGTCGCCGGATTTTGCAGTTTCGGACGA
Organism: Planctomycetaceae bacterium; assembly: GCA_045105495.1. Taxonomy (GTDB): domain Bacteria; phylum Planctomycetota; class Planctomycetia; order Planctomycetales; family Planctomycetaceae; genus CAYNWT01. The sequence continues at coordinate 3,780 of JBGCDN010000014.1, read as the reverse complement.
CCAGCATGTTGTAATGGTGACCGCATCGCGATCGCTGATTTCCTGACCCGCAATGGTCGGAACCACAACGGTCAGTGCAATGAGACTGTTGAAGAGGAAATTACAACGCTTCTGAAAACCACTAGACATCCCCACGCGTCTCCACAATGTTTGTCGAACCATCGGTCAAGATGAGTAAGTGCCATCCGCGTCTATTCAAAAGGCGGCGCGTCGAATTTCTTGCGCAAGCGTTTGAACTCAGCTTCCAGCTCAGCCCGCTTGGCTTTGTAGCTTGCGTCGGCGTGAACGCTTCGCATTTCCTGAGGATCGCTTTCCAGGTCGAACATGTTCCACTCGTCTGTCCTTGGGAAGTACATAAGCTTGAGTGTCTGCGTACGGACTCCGAAGTGACGAGGAACTTTGTGTTCGCCGAATTCGTAGTAAGCGTAATACAAAGATTCTCGCCAGTCGGTCTTGTTCCCTTTAAGCAGCGGCACAAGCGAACGGCCCTGGACCTCACTTGGAACATCAAGTCCGGCGGCATTCATGAACGTCGGGGCGTAGTCGATATTTTGAATCAGCTGCTGCGGTTTGGAACCGGGTTTCACAACGCCTGGCCAACGCACGACGAATGGCATTCGGAATGATTCTTCAAACATCCACCGCTTGTCGTACCAGCCGTGTTCGCCAAGATAGAAACCTTGATCAGACGAGTAGATCACGATCGTGTTTTCTGCGAGACCATTGTCGTCCAGGTACTTCAACATGCGGCCAACACTCTCATCCACAGCCTTAACGGTGCTGAGGTAGTTCCGCATGTAGCGGCGGTACTTCCAACGAACGACATCCGATTCACTGAGGCTTCCAGCTTTGAACTCGGAGAGGAATTTTTGATTGCGAGGACCGAAGTAGGCATCCCACTGCTTCTTCTGCTCAGGATTCATCCGGTTGTATTCTGGTGTTCCATAACGATCTGGCTTCGGTAGTTTGACATCACCACGTTCGTCTTTTCGGACCTTCGCGTCATAAGCCCAGTCGAAGTGGCGATCAATTTCCATCTCGTTATTTGCCAGCAAGTCGCTGCGATTCTTGTAGTCATCGAACAACGTTGGTGGCTCAGGAATCTCGACTTCATCAAAAGCACCGAGGTGTCGCATCGCGGGCGCGAATGTTCGGTGAGGAGCCTTATGCTGGCACATCAGGAAGAATGGTTTTGACTTATCGCGACCGTCAAGCCAATCAACAGCTTTGTCGGTGGTCAGATCGGTGGCGTAACCGGAGTCTCGCTTGCGTGTGCCATCCATCTGCAAAAACACCGGGTTATAATAATTGCCTTGGCCCGGCAGAATCTCCCAATGGTCGAATCCCACTGGGTTCGAATTCAAATGCCATTTCCCGATTACGGCGGTGTTGTATCCGCCCGATTGCAGGGCCTTTGCCACAGTCCATTGAGTTTGATCGAACCCTCTGCGGGTGTTCCGCATGAACCCGTTCTTATGACTGTGTTTTCCGGTCAGAATGGTGGCTCGCGATGGACCGCAGATTGAGTTAGCACAGAACGAATTTAAAAACACGGCGCCTTCGTTGGCGATCCGATCGATGTTGGGCGTCGGGGCCACTCTTGCCAGCGGTCCGCCGTAGGCCGATATGGATTTGATGGCGTGATCGTCTGAAAACAAGAACAAGATGTTCGGTCGATCGCCAGCATCAACACGACCAACAACGCTCAAAATAAGAACGAGAAACAGACAGGGCACAGAACGCTTTGTCATCAGGACAACCTCTTCTTCTTTCAAAGTAGCACGCAGCCAACGTAGCAGATCTTGTGGCCAGTCGCCGTGCCCAAACGCAAACAATTGGTTTGAACCGCCGCAAGATTGACGCCGGCTTCTCGAAGAAACACAAAAAGATCCCATGAAGTTTTCGTGGCTACGGAAACGTGGACCAGAAGCCAAACTCAGGGGCGAACTTTCTTCCACTGACGTTCCAATCGCTTCGCTGAAATCGGCACTGCTGTGCCAAGCTTCTGAGCGAACAGCGAGACGCGATATTCTTCCAACATCCATCGATAGGTGACAATCTCCGAATCGATAATGCCGCGTGACCTGTGTGACGCGATTCGTTCGCGGTAACGATTTTCGAACGCGGCAATCTCTTTGGTTCCCCGCTGGTCGTTGTTGAGCGTTCCTTGCGGAAGTCGTTCCAAACGAAAGCGGGTTGCTTGGAGATATCGAGGAAACTGAGCCAGCCATTGCCACGGCGTGTTAATCAGAAAGTCCGGGCAAACCAAAGCCTCCAACTGACGACGCGCGTCGGTGTAGCTGGGCTTCCAGGCATGCGGGCACTTTGTATCGGCAAGTGAATACGTCGTCTGATAGTCAGCGAAAAGGCTAGGCAGTAGGGCCGCTGCATCCTGGACAGCAACGCTTAGGAAGTTCGTCGCGGACTGCACGCGTTCCTCAAACTGTTCTTTCGATCGAGGAATCGTGGGCTCTTGAAACATCGCGCGATCGGCGAGGTGTTCCATGATTTGCGAATCAATGTTCATTCCAACGATTGCTGAACACACGAGGCGGATTCCATCGATGCCCGGGAAGTTTCGCGTGTAGTTGATGATGCGTTTCTTCTCTGCCAGAAGAAATAGCCGACGCACTCCGGCCCGCGATGTCCACAGCGACGTGGCCGGATCATCGAGAAGTCGCAGGTTGACATCGTCACCCGTATCGACCAGCGTCGGGCACATTGAAACGAGGATGCCCGATTGCAGGATGTCGACAGTAACCGGAAGCTTGTCGATGCTCCATTCTCGCAGTCCGTCTTTGGTCCAATCGCCCGCGAGTTCGGCAGACAGTTCCTGTTGTGCCGCAGACTTCTGCATGTCGTCCACGTCTCTCCCCGCAGACAGGTCATCACCCCCATCGTCAATCACCTGGACATTCATCCGCAGGTGTCCGGGCAGCTTTGATTGATCAAAGTCCTGTGGAGTAACAATGTCTCCGGCAACACGTGTCAGTAGGTAAGCCAACTTCTCTTCAAGCTGGCCTTCACCAAACTTCAACAGTTCCACGACCTCTGCCGCTGTATCAGGGGCTGGAACCAATCGACGCCGCAGCGTTTTCGGCAACGACTTAATCAGCGCGATGACCTTCTCTTTTAGCAGGCCGGGAACTAACCAGCCGAGGCGATCAGATGGAATCTGCGACAAGCCCGCGCGGGGGACGGTGATCGTGATGCCATCGTCTTCGGCGCCCGGTTCCATGTTGTATCGCAGCGGAAACTGATTGACGCCAATCTCGAGTTCTACTGGGAAGCCCTTGCTGGCCGCGGCTGTATCTTCTTCCTGCAGAAAATCTTCACGGCGAAAGTACAGCAGCTCAGCGTTCCGCGATTCAGCTCGCTTTCGCCACTTGTCGAATTGAGAACCAGAACATACGTCCTTCGGAATCAGCTGGTCGTAAAAGTCGAACTGCGTTTCTTCATCAATCGTGACGTCAATCTTTCGCGTCCGTTGCTGCCGACCCTCAAGTTCGCCGACAAGCGATTGGTTGTGTTGAAAAAACTTCGCCTTCGTTTCGAACTCACCATCGACCAAGCCAGTTCGAATAAAGATCTCGCGCGACACTTCGCGATTGACGTTTGCATAACCGACTCGACGACGAGGCACGATGGTCAAGCCAAACAAAGTCGCCTTCTCGAACGCCATCACGCTGGAACTCTTCGCGTGCCAGTGAGGTTCTGAATGAGAACGTTTCACCAAGTGACGCGACAGCGGTTCAATCCACGTCGGGTTAATCTTCGCGA
>JBGCDN010000013.1:0-3271 GCA_045105495.1 Planctomycetaceae bacterium | reverse complement strand
TATTTAGGTCTCGCATAGCGGCGTCAAATTCAGACTTCGCGACCTTGTACAGGCGGCGGTCGCGTAGGAGGTCCTTGCGGACACGTTCGATCTCCTCTTCACCGGAAAACACACGTTCGCCAGAGCCCGCGGTCCCCTCGGATTCGATCAGCATCTCCACAGGCTCAAACTCACTGGCAACACCCTCGATCCCGATCACTTCAACGTCCGCCGCTATCCTCTCGAGTTCGTCGATGAACTCCACAAGCTGTTTGAATCCAACGTCCTCGTCCATTCCTCGTTCCAGCAAATTCAGCGAATCCTTCAGGCTGTTCTCAATATCGACGAGGCCATTATCGATCAGCTGAAAAGGCTGAAGGGGCGATACATCGATGTCGAGATCGACATCCGGTGGGAGTCCAAGCTGCGTCTTGAATGCATCAAGCAGGTCCTGCAAACCACGTTCGGCATTTCTCAGAGTGTTTTGAGCTCGACTAAGCTGGTTCAGCAACTGCAATGCACGCAGGCTGGTCGTGTCGCTACCTTCGCCTGAGAATTCGATGATCTGCTCTGCGGCACGCTGGTAGGCAGGATCCTCACTGATAGCTAAGAGTGTTTCAGCTTCTTCATCAGTGATCGAAAGGTCTCGCCAGAAGAGAAAGCCGTCTTCTTCGTCATACCTCAGCCGGCCAGCAAGAGAATCCGGGACCATAAAGTCATCCGGCAAAGAGCGAAGTGCAGCTGACGTCTGAAATGGCCTTCTACTGTCACGAAGACCTTGGACACGAATTTGCTCGACGAGCCGTTCAATGTTTCCCCTCTGGTTCTGAACTCGCTGTCGCTGAGCCAGGATATTCAAGTAGCTCGAAGCCGTGTCGGCAAAGAATGTCCTGCGGAATCTAGCAAGATCGCGTGTTGTATAGAGTACGTTTCTCTCCGCCTGAGTCAGGCCTTCCATCGCAATTTGACGGCCCGCCCGAAAAAGTAGGGGCTGAACCAAACTAAAGCTGAGGTTACTGGCTGACGTTCGAGCGTCACCGTTATTCCCAAAGAGCCAAAACGTATTATTCGCCAACTCAATGGCCCACTGCCCACCAGCAGGTAGAGCTTGACGGAGACCCCACGTACTTGTGCGATTATAAGAATCAGTCACACGTCCCCCTCGGCGATCGACTGCCCGCCCTTTCTGGTTTGGCTGCAAGTTGGTTGAAAGCCCCAGGTTTGGCTCACCACCGCTTTCAGTCAAGTAGCGTACGCCGAACTGAAAACGCTCAAATGTCAGATCCAGAGAGTCTAGATACAGGTTCTCGATCTCCGTTTGATACTCGCGACTGTGGATGTACGACAACTCAATGGCTTCAGGCAGGCTGACCTCTTGCAGCTGCACTGAAGAATGAGCTTGGACAGGATCAATCTGCCCAGTCGCATCGAGGCTCACTCCAAATGGTTCGAGCCACTGAGGGTTTTCGATACTCATCGCGTTGCCGAACTTATGCCACGAACTCGACCCCTGCATGCCATTCGCACACTCCATGTACACGGCCGCCATTGGATCGTCCGGTGGCATCGGAGCGTTGTCTTGGTCATACGGATCGTAAAACCGACTGCGCTCGTCTGGAGTAATATTTAGACGCGGAAGCAACCAACGTTGGTCGTTTTGCTTCTCGGCAATCGCTTCGTACGCATCTTCCTCTGCCTGTTCGCGCCAGAACTTGCGCGAGCAGCCGGGGGTGATGATCATCGAAGTGATGGTCAGAACAATTACTAGTCGGTGGATTGAGCGACTGTGGTACATCAGCCTGCCTCGTAGCTAGAGAAAACGCAGTGGCTTCAGCGAAACGCGAATCAGATCAGCAAACAACTAAGCAGCGCGGCGGTTGTTGAATGACTTGTCTTCGTCGCTCGAAAGCAACGACACACTCGAGGTGCGGTTCGCGAGGTGGTCTGCAAGAGTCGACAGCAGAATGTTGCTGCGTTGCAGTTCGTTCTCAGTGAACCCTTTCAGCATGCTGTGGCAGCGACGGCCACGCACCTGATTCACTGATTGAAGCATCTCTCGACCAGAATCGGTGAGAGTCAAAACGCGGCGACGACGATCGTTGGGCGAGGGTTCTCGCTTCAACAATCCATCAGCCGCCATCCGATCGCACAGCGTGCTCACACTGGATTCGGACTGGCAGAGTTCACGAGCCAAAGCCCGCTGTGAAGAACCGGCGGCCCCCTTGTCGCGAAGGAAAGTCAGAACCGTGCAGCGAACGTCGCTCAAACCGAATTCGGTTAGCTGCTCAGACAATGCCCCGCGAAGCACATGAGCACATCGCAGCAGGTTATCGACGAACTTTTCAGAAACCTGTTCAGCCTGACGCTGCTGATTGTGTTCAGGCCACGCTGTCTCGGTTCGACCGGCAACACGAGTGCCAGCTTCCCCTGACCGATCGAACGGCACAGACAGAGGTGATGATGATTCCCGCACAGTATGCGGCGATAGTCGCGGTTGGGTCGGGTGCGACATCCTTGTCTCCGTGGGTTTGATTGAGCTACGGCTTGCGGCGGCGTCTTGCCAGCCTCAGACAGCCAGCCCGTCACCTCAATGGCAAGCAGGGCAAGCTGTTCCGATTGCAACGATCACGACCAAACCAGCGGTTTAACGCGTCGTTGCACACATGATTTCGTCGGCGAAACATTCGCGCCTGAACCGTACTTCGTATCAATCGCGTCCACACGGACATCCGTAACAACCGGACCTGGAGTCATCGTTACGTCAGCCAAGGTCTGCCTAACTTCCGTAATCGGAACAGGCAGAAGAACCGCACGTCGGCATGCACCGCGCACCCCACATCTTTAGACCATCCTGGAGCAACGCTGCTTCCAACTAATTCAGGATTCGACCCGAAAAAGCGTACGTTCGAGCCATCCAGAACCGGTACGCATCGCGACTGGTCACCATACGAAACTGCAATCCATCAGGAATGACATCCAGTGTCAGATGCGCTGTCAGGTCAGTCTCCGGGGTGAGGCGGTTTGCGATTGAGACCTGTTCCTTTCGCAGCGATCCGGCCTGTCTATACCTTCCCATAAATTGCCCAAGAGCCATGCGGTTGGCTCCAGTTTGGTTACCTCTGCTACGTCGAAACGACCACCAGAACCGATTGTCGAAAGAGAGGAAGTCCCACCAATCTTCGATCTCGATGAACGCCTTCCTGGAACGCTCAATCTGTGAGTCACTCAACAAGAAGCCAAGGTCGACTTTGATCTCCAACAACCGATTCGGTTGTGGTGATGTCTGCGGCGG
>JBGCDN010000012.1:0-15336 GCA_045105495.1 Planctomycetaceae bacterium | reverse complement strand
CTTCTTGCACTGCAAACCAATGCGGATTGCGTGAAGTTTTTTTGCAACACCGGTTCCCCGTTCACATAGTTGAACACGGTAAGTGAATCTTCTCGCCATCCTTCTTAACGTTCGGTTCCAGCACTAGGCATTGCTTAGCCTCTGAATCCACTCGGTTGGATGGTCTACCTTCACCGGACTCCGGGCCCATGCTGCGCAATCTACTTTCGAAGCTGTTTGTTATCACGTCAATGTTGGTCGGCCACATTGAGCTTGTCGCGGCTGACACGTTCGTCCCCGACTGGACTGAGATTGATGTCACAGACGAGTTGCAACAGGCAATCTACGATTCGCCTTTGTCAGGTCGAACAATAGTCCTGCAGCCTCGCTTAGAACCCTATGTTATTAGCAATACAATCGCTGTGCCCTTTGATCGGGTCTCGATCGTGGGCGTTACGGATGATGATGGCGATCCAGATACCGTTGACCCGCCGCTAACGACACTCATGGCATCCGAAGTGTGGGAAGGCGATAAAACTCTGATGATTGCGTTCCTGGGCGGTCGCCGAAATTCGATCGAAGATCTGATGATCAGCGGAAACGCCGAACTGCAGGATCCTCCCGGCGGACAGTACGGAGTCTTGCTGGCAGGCACCCGACGCGGGCTTGTTCGTAACCTTCACTTCTCAGATATCGGACGTTCAACCGCACATCCGGGCGGATGCTGTGTGCTGCTTACAGCGGTAGACGATGGCAATGTTCATCCCATCAAGCGGTTGGATGGAACCATTTTCATTCCAGAACCATTCGGTGACGGTTCAAGCGGTGTTGATTACGACTTGCGAGTTGTAGGAGAGCATTGTCAGGACAATACGGTTGAACACTGTGTGTTCGATGACCTGTCTGAAAATTTCGAAATGCAATGCAGTTTTGGTGTGCGGATTTCTGCACCATGGCGAGGCCAGTTTGAGCATAACCAGTTCCGAACATTCGCTCGCCGCAACAAGGTTCTAAGCAATACATTTTCCGGTTACTTTGATAGTGCACTCGAAATTGGCGGTTCGGCAAGTCGATACAACTACGTTGCTTACAATCACTTTGTGAACACGTTCAAGACGGCAATGGAAGCTGATCGTGGCGCGTCGTACAACGACTTTGAGTACAACCTCATTTCAGATCATTGGACGATGCGACATCTGAACGGACTGAAGCCGGGCAAGGAAAAGGAAACACGTTGCTTCGCCATTCGAGATCAGGGGTTCAGAGAGGACGGAGTGCCAACACGGTTTGCTCGAGGCAACAGCTATCGCTGGAACCATGCGGAATCGATTCATGGATGGATTGCAAAGAACACCGGGTTCATTCTGCTGAACCGGTCCATTGGTGTGACAATGAAAGGCAACACCGTTGGTTCAATCGGAGCGGAGACGCAGATTGACAGGCCCCTGGCAGCTGTGGTGATGGACCATGTTGTTACTCGACCTCGATTCGCTCGGCGATCGAACGAGATTCCAACTCACGATCGCTATGGAAATGAGCTTGGTGTGTTCCTTGAGCTTCCCGGAGTGGAGACGAAGCGGAACGGTGGAGAGTCAGGCTTCGTTTTTAGGCCCTCTCTCGAGTAGACCATCAGGTACTCACGCTGCAGAAACCTCAGAGATGTCGTCAATCGAGAACGGTCCAGCTTCAAACAGATCTGCAGTTGACGCTTCCTGCATATCGCCAGCGGTCAGCAAATAGAGTTGGCCGCGTTCGGTTCGTCGTCCATCGGGGAACCCAGAATGCTGAGTCTCATCCTTCAGCCGAACGGCAACCTGCTGAGTTTCGTTGACGCCGGTCAGACCTTCGTAAACCAAGGCCGGAAAGCGTTCCCAGGCCCAAGTCCAAAGAGTCTGTTCCGGAGCTGCCTTGCCTGCGATGTCTTCCCATTCGGACTCAGCCTTCAGTAGGTCTTTGCGGCTGGCTGTTTGGCACCATGGGCGAAGGACATCCTGAATCCAGTTTCGTCTGGAAGCTGCGAGGTCGTCGAAGGTTGAAATTGTGTCAGACATGAATCGCCAGAACTCCATGCGTAGCAACGACCTGCAGCAAGCAGGCCGCCGGGCAGCCGGATTTTTGTGGAAAAAATGAAATCGATCTCGTTACAATACCGCGTCGAAACCGCTGACCGAAACAGGTTGGTTGCGATCTTTTTCAATTTGGCTGGCTACATACTCAACAGGAGAGGTAGAGATGATTCCTGGCACACTTGCCCCTCAGGCTCAGGCGAACGTTGATGCAATCGAAGAGATTCGACTGCGAACCTGGGCGCGTCGGAATTACGCTCCACCGGCTGAGCGTTCGGATGAATGGCATCCGGTCGTCCTGCAGGAGATGGAACGACGCGATCGAGAACAATCTCGATAGATCATCGATCTCATCGGCTGATGAAAGAATCGTCAGCCAGCCATCAAAACAGACCCGAACACACGATGTGCCGGGTCTTTTTTCGTTTGGGCCGGTTGGCATCACCATTCGTCGATGCGATACATCTGCCCGATGATAATCAAGATTAACCCCATGATCCGACCGGGCGTGCCGCCAATTGGTAGTACGTTGGTTACCAGGATTTCGTACCAAGCACTCTCTTCAGCTGGCAGTTCTGACACGTACGTTCTCAGGATGGCTGCGAACACAAACACCACAATCCCAAATCCGCTTATCCAACGACCAAGATGATGGCGGCTGCGTTGGCGTTCTTCGTAAGTCGGTTGTGTCGGCTTCCGCATGACGCATCGCTAACGACGGTGAGGGCACATTGGATCAGAACAAGCTGTGGATCAGAATAAACTGACCGTCAAGTATTCAGCCCAACTTACTCGGTCCGAGAAGCAGTCAGGTTTGCTGTTTCGACGAATCGCACAGTGATGATCTTTTGAGCGAACCCGGTTGGTAGCTTGATGTTGAAGAACTGCTGACCCAGCGTGTGTTCGTCAGCTTCGTTTCCGCCGACAACGGCGATTTCGCCGGGATTCAAAGTCACTTCAAACTGATACTGGTAAAGCGGCTTCATTCGTTGAGATTGCTTGTACTGAAAGCCGGCGTCACCAACTGTTGGCCGATTCGCGTTCGCCCCGTGATGGACCTCTGGCAGGAATCGAAGTTTAATCCAACCGTCCTGCATCTTTTCTGCAGTTAAACGAACCACGCAGCGCGAGTTGTTGAACGATTCGGGATCGCTGATGGGGTCGCCATTTTCATCGACTTCAACGTATGCCAGTTCGCCCAATTGAGTCACTTCAAACAGGGTGTCCTGCTTATTGAAGAGCGTGACTTTGGATGAACCGGGAAGCTGGTTCCCAATTGGGCTCCAGTTTTGCTCCGCACCCTGTTCGGCTACGGCTTCCTGAAGAATGGTCTGCAATGAAGAGGGAACCGACGAACCAGCTACGCCAATTCGAAATCCGTTAGCATTCAGCAAACGCTTGTCGGCGGCTTCGAGGACGCCAATTTCATCGACGTCGTCCCAAAGCAATGCAACCAGGGAATCCGTGGCCGGGCGATCAGCCACGGCGATGTCGAGGCAGATCGCATCGCGATGGATCGCAGGTTCCACATTCGTCGCAGCACGAGTCAGTTCTTCGCCGCTGTTCTTGTTAAACAACATCGCGCAGCCGCAAAACGTTGTTGAGGCAAACGCCATCAACAGCAACAGCATTCGTGATTTCTGAGCTGGTGCCCAGGACATACGAACGGCGCTTATGTGAGATGTGAGAGAAGAATGTGAGACTTGGCCGACTGACCGTTGACGCAGACTGCGTCCGTTGGAGAGAGCCGGAGTTTAGGCCCGATGCGAAAAACCTGTCAATCCGCATCGCGCAAGCTCTTAATGCGTAGGGGCTTACGTCGCTCACGTTGCGGCAAAGAATGCCGAACCGCTATGATTCCCTTCACAGCCAGACGCTGAGCTGGCAAACGGAATGTCTCTGTAAATCATGGTTTTCAAAGCAGATACGACGAATGAGCGCTCTCGGAATCCGTGTTGGCGAAGGTCACGACACACATCGAGTGATCGAGGGACGATCACTGGTTCTGGGTGGCGTCGATATCGATTACGACTACGGACTGGACGGACACAGCGATGCCGATGTCCTTCTCCACGCGATAACCGATGCCATTTTGGGTGCGGCTGGAATCGGCGACATCGGTGAATGGTTCCCCAACACCGACGAAAAGTATGCCGGAGCCGATTCTGCCCAATTACTGCGTGCCGTGGTTGAAGGAATAAGCGATCGTGGTTGGCTGGTTGGCAATCTGGATTGCACCGTGTTCGCTGAACGGCCGAAACTATCTGCATACAAGGACGCAATGCAGATCCGAATCGCTGAGCTGCTGGGGGTCGATCCCGGCGACGTGAATGTGAAAGCCAAGAGCGGTGAAGCGGTAGGCCCCGTTGGTCGAAAAGAAGCCATGAGCGCCAGTGCAGTGGCGCTGGTCTTCAAGAAGCCTGACGAACAGTAGCCCGCAAGAATACGGAGAGTGCGAATGGATTCGTCAGGACGACCGGTTCACCCAACCGCCCCCTCGCGCTATCTGGGCTTGGATCCGGGTTTGAACCGAACCGGATACGCGCTGGTTGAACGATCGGCGGCTGGTCCCAAGTTACTGGAAGGCGGCGTTCTGCGATCTTCCACGTCTGACTCGCTGGCGCGGCGGGTTCATGAACTCGGCCGAGGCCTTCGTGAGGTGCTGGACGAACACAAGCCAGATGCCGTCGCGATCGAACAAGTCTTCTCAATGGTGCGGAACCCAAAAACCGCCATTCTGATGGCACACGCGCGGGGCGCGTTGCTGATGACGGTTGTGGAATTTGGTGCTCCAATTATTCACTACACACCGGCTCAGATTAAAAAGCTTCTCACCGGCAGCGGCCGTGCTTCCAAAGAACAGATTCAAAACGCTGTCAAAGCGGAACTCAAACTCAAGAAACTACTCGAACCAAACGACGTCGCCGACGCATCCGCCATCGCGCTGTGCTTATATCACGGCGTCCGGTTCGCAGCCTGACCAACAGAGACAGAACCTTGATTACTCGAATCACCGGCAAGCTTGTTAGCCTGTCCGAAGTCGCCGCAACCATCGACATCGGCGCGTTCCATCACGAGGTGTTGGTTCCCGAGTTCGTACGCCGGCGGCTTCAGTCGAAGATTGGCGACAAGATTGATCTTTGCACCATTGAGTACATCGAAGGCAATCCGCAACGGGGGCGTCTGACTCCACGGTTGGTGGGTTTCATGTCGGATGTGGAACGTCAGTTTTTCGACATGGTTTGTTCGGTCGATGGCGTCGGTGTGAAGAAAACGCTTCGAGCGATGGTTCGACCTGTTGCGGAAGTCGCGACAGCGATTGAAGAACAGGACATCAAACAGCTCAGTACGCTGCCTGGTATTGGTCCCGCAGTCGCCGAACGAATTGTCGCCAAGCTCCGTCGAAAGATGGCTCGTTTCGCGCTGATGGTGTCCGACGATACGCCTGGAACCAAACCCGAAACCAGCGATGTGCTTAACGACGCCTACGAAGCCTTACTCGCGCTGGGGCACTCGGCGTCGGAAGCTCGAACCAAGATCGATGCTGTGCTTGAATCCGGCAAGAAGATGAAAACGGTCGAAGACGTGCTTAGTGCTGTTTACAAGAACGAACGCTCGTAGAAAATCGAAAGCTGCACGGCCTCCGAGGATCAAAGACACCCTCCCGAGGGAGGGTCGGAGCTCCGCTCCGGGGAGGCGACCGCGCAACGAGCGCCATCAACTCTCAAGCAGCCAATCAATTCCAGCGGTTCACCCCTCTCCAGGCCTGAGAGCCTGACTCTCCCAGAGGGAGAGTGACTTGGACTACGTGAAGAGTCAGTCGAAAGCTGTACGACGGTCTCACGGCGCGGGGGTCTCGGAGGTTGCACTCGCAGCAGGAGCTGCTGCGGCTTTGGCAGCGGCTTCGTGAGCAGCTTGTTGGATGGCGGCGTCGGCAGCCGCTTTGGCATCTGCCAGCTTCTGTTCCAAGGCATCCGGATCCTGGAACTGCTGGCTCTGAGCGTACTTTTGCGGCAGGCTGTCGGCATCGTCTCCGGATTTCTCCCGAGCGAACGGGAGACGCAGCCGATTTCCGGCGAACAGAGTGCCGTCATAAATCGTTCCGCGTTGGATCGGTCCGGCACCAAGGACCCACGTGTCCTTGGCTGAACTTTTCGCGGTCGCGATTCCCGACTGCCAGACAGGAAGCCGTGACTCTCGGTGATAAGCGAACAATGCGATCTTCGCCGCGGCAGATTGGTCGTTCCGGTTGGCGACGGAGATCTCTGGGATTGTTGGTATCGTCGGAATGCTCGAAAGCACAGACGCTGCGGCGTTCAACGCATTGCTGGCTGGTAGGCCATAGGTGACATCATGGAGATCGGTTCCAAGTGCGCCAACTCGCGCTTCGACGATGTAGTCTGCTTTGTCTTGTGAATCCTGCAGCTTGCAACCCGCGGCCGACATCTGTTGCCTGAGCGAACTTATCACATACGCACCACTGGTAAATGTGGGGTCACGTATGCCGATGATGTACTGCGAGTCCAGATACACGTTGCGTCCGGACAGAACACTGAAGTCAATCTGCGCGACAGATCGATCGACGGCGTCTGAGGTCAAGAGTTGCTCGGTTCCACTTCTGCGAATGGAAGTACCGCAGCCAATGACAAACACAACCAAACAGCAAAGCATCGCGCGCAGTAGTGGCGCTGTGTGGCGGAAAGGTTCCGCGGCCGATTTGTGATCGGCGGGATATGGTGAAGCGTCGTCCGATGACACGGTAGTTATGTTGTCTGTCTGAGGTGGGGATCAAGCCGGGGGATGGCGATCGACAATTAGGCGGGACTCAGACAATACCGAAACGACACTATTGCGCGAACCTCTTGTTCGCGCGGGGGAAGCAGGCACGTTTGTGGGAACAGCTTCTTGCTGCGTTTGAATTAGATGTGGTCGAGTTGTTGTTCGTTGCGTTCAGCGAGTGTGATCTCAACATCCGGCAGAACCAGCTTGTACGATGTTTCCGCTTCAGCAGATCCTGCCAAAGACTCTGCGATCTGAGCCAATTCTTCGCTGCCGAGAAAACGGTAGCATTCGGTCAGTTCGGCCCACGCCAGCTTTCTGTAGGGCGACGGCATCCGACGGGCGGCTTCTTCCAGCGGGCGAATGGCTTCGTCCAGCCGATCCAGCATTTTCAATGCGCGGCCAATCAGGAATTGACGTGGTGGTTCGTAGAAACCGGCGTCTTCCATTCCATTTAGCTCTTCCAGAGCATGTTCAGGCATATTGAGGTCGAGGTATCCGTCGGCTGCGATGATGCCTCGAATTGTCTTTGGTGATACGTTTGCTCGCATGGCTCTGCCTTCCGTCTTGAGTAGTGGTAGTGGCCTTCAAATCAATCTGACACAGACAAAAGCAACTGGTGCGCCAAAGGCGACAGTTGGGGTGGGATCGCGACGCAAGTCGTATTCCAGTAATGCCTTACGTTTCAGTGGCAAGCTCTGCCGGTTCTTCATCTTCGTGCAAGAATGACAAAACACGCGAAGCAGAGCCTTGTTCCGAGGCAATTATTGCAAGCGGTTCTCCACGGGGAAGGGGGCAACTTGCAGTTGCAGCGGTGCCCTTCCGCCTCTGGGTTTGCGTCTCATGAGGCTCTGAAAAGCGGCCCTTTCGGCCTGCGGATAAACAAGGAACCTGGTTCAGGATGCGATCGGAGCCGGTGCTGAACGAATCGATCGCATGGGGTGATTGGTTCGAATAGGCAGGAAATGGACCAGGTCTGGGTTCGTGATCCCAAACCACGACGCAAATCCGCGTATTGTATTGAGATCACTGACTGCCGAATTGCCCGCCCATGCTGATATTTGTTCTCGCCTGCACGCTTCCTGCCTTTGTCGTGTCTGTTTTGACAACGGCGATTGTCCGTAAGTGCGCGGAAGGGTGGGGACTGGTTGATAATCCAAACGCTCGGAAGGTTCACAAAATACCGATGCCGCTTGGTGGTGGAATTGGTATTTGGCTCGGCGTGGTTCTTCCGCTCGCCATCGCGCAGTTGCTGCTTTCGAATTCAATGACACGCGGCTGGGTTTCTGATTTTGTCCCGGCTGGCGTTTCACTGGAAGGCATGCAGGAACGATCGAAGCTGTTGTGGATGATTCTTGGTGGTGGCACAGTTCTGAGCGTGATGGGGCTGATTGACGACCTGAAGAATCTGCCGTGGAAGCCGCGTTTGGCGATTCAGTTTCTTGTCGCGGTTGGCTTAGTCTGGGCTGGCGTATCGGCGAGTGTCTTTGTGCCCATTCCAATTGTTGGTCAAGCGATCACGGTCGTCTGGCTTCTTGTGCTTATCAACGCGTTTAACTTTCTGGACAACATGGACGGGTTGACGTCCGGGATCGCTTTGGTTGGTGCTTGCGTGTTTGCTGTCGTGATGTTGTTTTCGATTGGCGAACCACGTTGGCTGGTCGGTGGCGTTATGTTGATTTTGGCTGGGGCGCTCGCTGGGTTTCTTGTGTTCAATTGGTCGCCCGCCAGTATCTTCATGGGAGACTCTGGCAGTTACTTCATCGGGCTGATCATGGGCTCGATGACGATCGTTGGTACGTTCTATTCAGAGAACCAAAGTCGCCACGTGATACTTGCGCCTTTGTTTGTGCTGGCGGTTCCACTGTATGACTTTTGCTCGGTTCTTCTGATTCGAATTCGAGAAGGGCGCAGTCCGTTTCATGCTGACAAAAAACACTTCTCGCACCGGCTTGTCGAGATCGGCTTCAAACCATCGCGCGCGGTTCTGACGATTCATTTGGCGACCTTGACTACAGGTTTGGCAGCGTTGTTGCTTTACGAAGTGGAAGGTTGGATGGGGGCTGCTTTAATTTCAGCCTTGGTCTTTTGTGTTCTGGCGATCATTGCCATCCTGGAGACGGTTGGACGCACGGCTGCTTCACGAGCGGTGGAATCTGACAGTGACTAAGTCTCTTCAGGCAGAACCGAATTTCGCCGAACACGTTGGCAGTGGTTTGGCCATCGCCACCATGACCTCGCGGCTATTGGTTCCAACCGAAGCGACCGCCAAAGGCGAGACACTTTGGATTACCGTTCTGATGTTGGTTGCAACGGTGGTCTTTGCAATCGGTCGCTGGCGAGCGGGACATCGACCGCGTTTTGATTTGTTTTCTGTCGCCATTGTTTTGCTTGTAGGCGGCCACTTTTTGTCCGGCTTGTGGGTACTGGGAACCGAGGGGCAGAAGCGATTCGCCGTGAACACAATGTGGGAGTGGTTAAGCCTCGGCGCGACCTGCTATGTGCTGCGTGGGAACCGTTCGGCGGTTCGCGTTGTCATTGCGATGTGCATCGTTTTAGCGGGATACGGGGTGTGGCAATACTTCGTCGATTTCCCGGCGCTTCGTGCGGAATGGTCATCTGCAGTGAGTGCAACGTCTGAGATGGACAACGCGTTGAGTCAGAGAGAACTGAGTCTGCGTGGGATTCCGCAGACTGAGTCTGCTCGACGATTGTTCGCAGATCGACTGGCGAGCCTGGAACCGCTGGGGCCTTTTGCGTTGACGAATACCCTGGCTGGGTTTCTTGCAATTGGCAGTTTGTTTGTTGCGGTCGTGTTGCTGAGACGGCGTTCCATCATGCAGTCGTTTGTGGCCGTCGGGATGCTTGGAGTCACGGGATACTGTTTGGTTCTCACGAAGAGCCGCACGGCTGTCGCGGGGACGATTGCCGCATTAGTGCTGTATGCGGTTCTGACATTCATCCGGAGAAGAGCCAAGTCCACTGACCAACCGGAAGTTGAGATTCGTACGAAGAGCCGTGGTTGGCTCGTTGCGGCCGGTCTTGCCAGCGTGATGCTGATGACCGTGTTGGCCGCGGTAGCGACGGGAGGGTTGGACGAACAAGTCATTTCCGAATCACCCAAGTCGCTGCGTTATCGTTTGATGTACTGGCAAGGGTCACTCGCCGCGCTGGCTGAGTCGCCGTTGTTTGGAACCGGTCCCGGGAACTTTCGCCAGCGATATACGCCTCACAAATTGGCGGCCTCAAGCGAAGAGATTCTCGATCCGCATAACATGTTTTTGGACGCATGGTGCAATGGCGGACTGATTACACTGTTGGGCCTATTGGCACTGATCGCATTCGTAGTTCGGTCGTTCACGAACAGCCACGGAGAAGAATCAACCGGCGATCAGTCGGTTGGTGGTTTATGGTCGGGCCTTGCGGGAGTTCTCCTCGTTCTGACATATCAATTTCTCACAGGGCAGGAACAGCCACTGCTTTCGCTTGGTCTGGCGACCGGTTTCTTCGTGGCATGGTTGGCGGTGCGATTTGTCTGGTCGAATGCTGATTCAAGAATGGTTGTTATTGCGACTCACGTTGCGGTTGTTGGGCTGATGATCCACCTTCTTGGAGCAGGCGGGTTTGAGATGCCTGCCGTCGCACAAATTCTGATTCTGTTTGCGGGCGGGCAGGTGCAGGATGCGAATTTGGAATCGGGACGCAGTTGGTTCCATCTGGCGGTGGTTCCATTCGCGATCGCAAGTGTTGTTGCTTGTTTGGCGACGGCGGCGATTCCTGTGACCAGGTCCACCTACCTGATTCAACGTGGCAATCAGCGAGGTGGCGACGGTGCATTGCAGGACTACGCCGAGGCGCAGAAAGTGGACTCGTTGTCTCCCGATGCACCACGTCTGTTCGCTCAGGAACTACTTACTCAGGTAGAACGGCCGAACGAACTTGCAGTGGCGGCGTTGATGGAAGCCAAGAAACGCGATCCTGATAGTTTCTTCGCTCACTATGCCCTTGGAACGACGCTATGGCGATCATGGACGTTCAGTCAGGACAATTCGGAGCTGGAATCTGCCTTATCGCATTTTCAGCGCGCCGTCGGTCGCTACCCCACAAATCCACGTGTTATGGGTGATTTTGCAATCCTTCAAGCCGAAGCCGGGCAGGCGAAGGCGGCGACAAATGCTGCGAAGGCTCTACAACTCGACCAGATAAATCGCCAAAATGGCCATCAGGACCGATTCCTCACGGAAGCGGTTCTGAACCAACTGAAGGCGATTGTAGAACGTAAGAAGTGACAGCTAGCGTTCCTTCGGCGATCCAGCCGGAGTGCGGGATGCACGCGTGTCGTAGATTCTCCGCACATACAGACCGAGGCTTCCGTCGGGGCCTCAAGAATTCAGATCAGTAGTTTCGGACCCACAGCATGAATACCGAATCGACGCCACAAGAAACGGAATCGATCTCTGAACCGCCTCCCAAGGGAGCTGCGTTGATCGGTATGGTCGTAGTCGCAGGGTTTCTTGTTGGTGCGGCAGGTATGTACTTCATGCCGCGGGAGACGGAAATCCAAGCCGAAGAAATCGATAGTACGGAGGTTCGTATTGAGCGCCTTCCGATCGCCGAATCCGGTCCCTATCCGGATGCTGTTGTGGACGAGAAAATCCACAAGTTTGGGAGCATGGAATTCGGAGACATCGGTTCTCATGCCTACGTTGTCACCAACAACGGTGAAGCGCCGCTGCAGCTAAAGCAGGGGCCAAAGAGCTGTGCCTGCACGAGATACGACATCGAAGACACGCTTGTGCAACCGGGTGAGAGCACCAAGGTGCACGTCGAATGGAAGCCAAAGAAGGCGGAACCGATCTTTCGTCAGGCGATGAATCTCTACACAAACGACCCAGAGAATCAGGTCATTGTGCTGACTGTCGGTGGCCATGTTGCTGAACGCGTTCGAATTATCCCCGCGCCTCCATGGGACATTGGGAACCTGATTTCCGGAAAACCCGGTACGACAAGTGGTGTTGCTGCGACATCGCTGATGGACACCATGGAAGTGTCAAATATCAAGACAAGTCACCCCTCGCTAACCGTTGAAACTCGAAAAGCTGATTCCAAGCCTATGAATGCAATCGACGCGAACGACGGCGTCGAATTTCACTTGGCTCTCTCGAACGAAATTCCCGCCGGTCCATTCCGCGGCTACTTCACATTCGAAGTCAAAGGCCAGGAATACAAGATCGATGTGAAGGCTCACCGAGAAGGTTCCATCCAATTTGTGGGAACACCCGGCTTGTCCTGGAACAAGCGACAGGAGCTCGTCAATTTGGGGGAATTCAAGGCGTCTGAAGGTAAGAAGGGCAAGCTTTTGTTGTACGTCGCGGACACGGACGAGCTTTCACTGGAAGACGTCACGACGAAGCCTTCATTTCTGAAGTGTTCACTAGAGAAAGATCCGGACTTCCCCGCGAAACACAAATCGCGCTATATTCTGACGTTTGAAATTCCACCAGGATCCCCTGCTGGCGGCTACGTCCATGCAACTCGGGGGCGGGCCATCCTAAAGACAAATCATCCGGAGTATCCGGAGATCAAATTGCAGGTTCAGTTCATCTCAGTCAAAGATAACTAGATTCTCAGAACAGCAGCTCTGTGAACAACGTGTGTTCGCCAAGCTGATTTTGAGAGTATCTGGTTCTGGCTAAGCAATTGAACTGCAGACGGGAGATGGATTCGTATGTCTGCAGCGCCCAATTCTTCGGGGTTCAAGGTCCTCCTGATTGCCACCATTGCTTTGGCCTTGTTTCTGGCAGTCATCTTCATGGGGATCATCGGACCGCAAGATGAACCAGATCTCAACGGCGATCCAATGGCGGGTGGTCCAGGTGCTGCCTCGACTTCTGATGAGCCAGGCTTCGACCCAACAGCTCTGCAGTTCAAAACGTGGCCAGCACCAGCCGCCGCGCTGATTCTCTCTGGCGAACAGCATGGCTATTTCGAACCGTGTGGTTGCACGGAGAACCAGTCTGGTGGGTTTTCGCGTCGTGGCGATTTGATCCGGCAGGTTCAGGAACTCGGCTGGAAGACGGCAGGTCTGGACGTAGGCGGACTGCTGAAACGCAACGGCGTCCAAGCGCAGGTCAAATTCAAGACCATGCTCACAGCGTTGAAAGATCTGAACTACAAAGCATTCGCCTTGGGCGTTGAAGAAGTCAAACTTGGAGCCGACGTTGTGGTCTCCAGCAACTTCGAAGACAACCCTCTGGCGTTCTTAAGTTCGAACGTAACCTTCTACGAAGCCCCCGAGCTCGGTACGCCGGTCAGAACAAAAGTGTTCGACCATGGTGGAATTAAGTTTGGTGTCACCAGTGTTCTTGGCGACAGCCTGAAGCCTGAACTCGGACAGGTCTCTGACGTCACTGTCGAACCCGCATCCGCAGCCATCAAAGCCACGCTCGGGCAATTGGCCAGCGCGACGGTGGATATGAAGATTCTTCTGTCGCACGGTTCAATGAAAGAGGCGGAGAAGTTTGCAGCAGAGTTCCCTGAGTTCAATCTGATCGTAACCACCGGTGGTGCTGAAGACCCTGATGGTCGGCCGGCACAGGTTGGGGATACTGTTCTGTTGAATGTTGGCAAGAAGGGCAAACACGCGGGGGTTCTCGCGATCTATCCCAATGACGAACCGAAGTTCCGGTTCGAACTTGTGCAACTGGATCGAGATCGATTCGGCGATTCGCCCGCCATGATTGAGCACATGCGGACCTATCAACAGCAGTTGGAAGCACAGCAGGTTTCCATTCAGGAATCTGCAGTGGGTCATCCAACGGGAGCTAGTTTCGTCGGGTCCGATGCCTGTGCTGACTGCCACGAAGAAGAGTACGACATCTGGAAGAAGTCACCGCATGCAAAAGCGTTCCTTAGTTTGGATCCCAGCAATGAGGGCCACGGCTACGAACGTCTCAAGGGTATCCCGCGGCTACACGACCCCGAATGTCTGTGCTGCCACGTGACCGGTTGGAACCCACAAGATGTGTACCGCTATCGCAGTGGGTTCATCAACGAATCTCTGGCTGACGCTGTTGGCGAAGATCCGGAACGCATGCCTCTGCTGGTTGGAAGCGGTTGCGAAAACTGCCACGGACCAGGTAGCCGTCACATCGAATTGGCTGAAGAGGGCGAAGATGAACTCGCCGCCAAAGAAGTTCGGTTCACGCTCGAACAAGCTAAGAGTTCCAACGGCTGCTATAAGTGTCATGACCTCGACAACAGCCCAACCTTCGATTTCGAAGAATACTGGCCCAAAATCGCCCACTAGCAGGGCGTTCAAAAAAAGTAGCACGTCTCTCCGAGGCGTGAAAAATCTTCGAAAAAACGACTCGAAGAGTCGTGCCACAACCGTTCTTCAACAGGCTGCTACAGCGTTCCGCTTCACAGAGTGGGCTAGGTGTTGGCGTCGTGTCTTCGGTCTATTGAGGCCGCGAGCGCGTTGAGTTTTCACTGTTGGCTATGGCAGAGCCAATTCGGGACTTCGTTGTTGACGTTGGATGGCGCGGGTTCGGATAGTGCTTCGAAGCCCTGATTGGTTCGATGTGAAACAGCACCGTTCCTGCAGGATCAGTATTCAGACCAGCAAAGACTGCCGATTCACACACGGTCACGGAAAGCGACAACGGCTCACCCTGTCGCAAAGCCTATGTTTTCATGTCGCACAGTGTTGGCGACGGCAATATCCTTCCGATCAGACTAATTAGCAGAGTCCCTACAGGCAGTACGGACAGTCTCCCACGAACTTACATTGAGACGATAACCCATGGCGAACACACACCCAGATGCTTCTGCTCGACACGCAATGCTAACCAGCCTGCAAAATTCAGCTGGTCAGGCTCAGAGTAAGTCCAAGGCTCGACGCTAATTCGCTCCAGCACCAGCGGCGCGGCTGTTCTCTGATCATCGCGCCGATGTAGCACCGCAGGCTGCCTGAGTCTGCTTGGCGCATGGAAAAGCCCCGGCCGGTTGGACCGGGGCGTATGGTGTGCAGCGTTCTATCGGACCGAGATCTTTGTCGGTCGAACTGCTTCCCGTTTTGGAAGCGAGATGTGTAACACGCCATCTCGATACTCGGCATCAAGCTTTTCGATGTCGATATCTTCATCAAGCGAGACCGTTCGCTTGAAGCCTCCGAACCTGCGTTCAGAGCGGTGCCATTTGATGTCATCGCTTTCGACAGTCGGTCGTTCGCCGGACACGGTCAAAACGCCTTCTTTGAATTCGATGTCGAACGCATCGCTCTTCAGGCCCGGGACATCAAGGGTTACAACAAAGCCCTCGGAAGATTCCGTGACGTTCATCGCCGGAACCCAGTGAGTCGTTGCTTCCTTTGCGGTTCGCGCTGAATCGACAATCTTGCCGAACAGCCCATCGAATTCGCGATCTAGGTGGTTGATGATGTCGAATGGGTTAATTGTTTTTGTCATCGTTATCCCCTGTGTGGATGAATGTAGATTGGTTGGTTCCCCTT
>JBGCDN010000011.1:0-18023 GCA_045105495.1 Planctomycetaceae bacterium | reverse complement strand
TCCACCTTGCGTGAAGAACATGTCGGGCCATGCATCCAGATCGAAGTCGATTGCAGCTACCCCTCCGCCGGTCAGTTCAATAATCCGCTTGCCGGGTGTAGTGTCGTCGGGTGCAGGCACGTAAGTGAAGTCGAGACCAATTGCGATGGCCTGATCCTCAAATGCCACGGCGTAATCAGAAGGCGTTGCTTCTCCTCCAGCAGGTGGCTCGATCCTCATGTCAGGGAGCGGATAGCTACTCAATCCAGCCCATTCGTTGGCATAAGGTGAATCGACGTGACGCAAGCTGCCGGTTACCCCATCGATCCGGACGAATTCGAAACCATCCTCGTCGCGCCGTGCGTAGGCCTCCCAGGCTCTTGCTTCAACTTCGCGGTCCAGCGCCTCCAGGGTAACAACAACTTCATAGAACTCATCGAGAGTCGCTTCGACACCAACCGCAACGATCGGTTCCAACGCTTTCTTTAATCGCGACAGTTGCAGTCCGCGATCGAGTACTTCTTTGGCAGCCGTGGGCTTTGAATCACGAAGTAGCTGAGCAAGTTTGAAGTGAGCCGCTCTGTGGTTCGGTTCTAATACCAGCGTCTGCCAGAAACATCGGATCGCCGCTCTTGGCTGGTCATGACGCTGTGCCCATTCGCCCCGCAGAAACCACAGCTCAGAGAAATCTTCGGCTTGCTTTGGCAACGATTCGTGCCATTCAACAAACGCCTTCGCATCTGAATCGAGCAGTCGTTTGCCCCAGAGGAGTCTTGCTTCCAGCAGAGATGGGTCAGTCGCGATGGCTTCTCGGACCAGGCTCCATCCTCGATCGTTGTCACCCTCATCAAACGCGGCTCGAGCGAGTCCGAGCTTTGGCCCACCCAACTCGGGTGTCCTGTCAGTAGCGCGCTGAGCGCGGTTGTTGGGGCTGATGACGAATTCAGGGTCGGTGAGAAGCATAAGCGCTTCCAGTGACGATCGCCCCTCGCGAGCCACTTCCATGGCGTACTTGACCGATGCCTGCCGTCGACCCTGAACGTCGAGTATCTCGGAAAGCAAGTCGTCGGAGGAAATGTGACCCGGACGACGTTCGAGAATCGCTCGGAGTGTTCGTTCCGCAACATCATGGATTCCGCGCAAATAGTTAACTCGTGCGGAGCCGTATTTCGCGTTGATCGCTGATCGTGAGTCACCATCAGGCACGCGTTCGAATAGCTCAATCGCCTTGTCGAACTCCTTGGACTCGATCGCGGCATCGCCCCCCAACAGTGCCGCTTCGAACAACAGCGGATCCAGTTGAATCGCTGTCTCCGCGAGTTTTCTGGCCGCACGATAGTTTCCAGCATCGAACGCACTATTCGCGCTCTGCAGGTAGTCTTTCGCTTCGCTGACTTTGTTGGCCGATGGTGGTTCAACCTGAGCAACCTCGTCCCGATCCGACGACCACATCCACCCGACGATCAACAGAACCGTGACGACAACGGCAATGGTGACCCACCCAACAACCGCATCGCGGCGTTCCTCAGTCATGCCGTCGCATCCGCTGGCGGAGGTTCCTCAGATTCGCCCATTCCGAACAGCGGTTCAGAAAGATTCGGTCCAGCAACGCGCACGTCTTCTTCTCGACGGGTCAGCCCATGCGAATCGAACCATTCACAAAGGGGCACTGCGAACTTTCGGGTCACTTCCCAAGCATCGCGAATTTGCGCCAAGGTTGCTTTGCCATCTAGTTCTGAAAACGCAGCAACGCAACGCTTTCGGGCGTCTTCCATTGCTTCCGGGGCGAACAGGAAGTCTTCAGAAACGTTGACCAGTAGTTCGTCTTCAACACACAGGTTCAACAGGGTTGAGACCGCGTCCTGCTTGAGTCCGGTCAGAGCGATCAACTCCTTCTTCGTAGGCGGAGCCAAGCCTGCCTGCTGAATCGTTTCCAGCATCTGGTTTCGCGCTGCTCGTTGCTTCTTCGTTAGCTGAACCTGAGCATCAGCTGGACCGATATTACTGCCAACACGAACCAGGTCCTTGGATCGAATCAGGTCTTGCATCATCGTTTGCAGCACAGCGACATCCGATATTCCACGGCAAGCTGTCAGCAGAGTCTGCTCTGGCAGAGAGCGTCGAGGCTGCTGTTTCGCGATCGTGCCGCAAATTGTGCGTAACACGGCTTTGCCAATTGCACTACGACGGTCGCGATGCATAAGGACCTGCGAATCGCCTCGCCCGAGGTTCTGCAAAATGCCTTCGTCGGTAAGCTGCCCAATGAGAGATTCATACTGATCCGACGGAACCCCCGCTCGTCGCATGGCAACGAGTGGATCTTTGGGAACCGCATCAACGTGGCGAAGAAACGCAGCCAGTCGTTCGGCCGGTTCCTGCGACGTCAACCCATCGACGTGATCTGAGATCGACCGCAGTCGTTTTAACGGCGGGACGCCCGGGTCAAGAATTGTTCCACCACCAACAGTAACCGCCGGTGAGATGCGCCGCAGAATAAACCTTTGTCCCCACGTGGCAATAATGGGTTCCTTCGTTCGCAGCTCAACCACTCGTTGCGTTCCGGCAGCAATTGGTTCTTTGCCGCACAGCAAGCGGACCGGTATTTCTGTTGTGCCAAGGTGCAGGTTCAGTTCAACGCGATCTTTGAGGTCGGTCGGCGAACTGGTCAGGCATTTCACGTCGACAATCAATCGAGAAGTTGGTGTAAGAAACCCCGTGGTTGCCAGCTCTTGGCCGCGTCTGAGTTCTTCCGTCTTGATGCCCGCAAGATTGACTGCCGTCCGCTGTCGAGCTCCACTGCCGTCGGTGCTGGCACCGTGGTTCTGAACCGAACGAACACGCACCTCGCGTTGCTCGGGCAATAGCTCAATCGTGTCTCCAGCCGCAACTGCGCCACTGAGAACTGAACCGGTCACGATGCTGCCGTGGCCTGTGACTGTGAAGACGCGGTCGATCGGCATTCGGAACACCGGCTGATTCGAAACCTGCGAGATCTTCCCGGCAATCTCAAGCAGCGTTTGTCTTAGTTCGTTGAAGCCTTCACCAGTCTCGGATGAAACCGGAATGACCGGGCAACCTTCAAGAAAAGTGCCACTCACAAGGTCTCGAACATCTTCGGTAACGAACTCAACAAAGTCGGGTTCAACGAGGTCGATCTTGGTCACCGCGATCAGGCCTGTTTCCAGCCCCAGCAAATCCATAATTTCAAGGTGTTCGCGCGTTTGTGGCATGACGCTGTCGTCAGCTGCGATAACCAGCATGCCAAGGTTCATTCCTGTTGCACCAGCCACCATGTTGCGAACAAATCGTTCGTGCCCAGGCACGTCAATCACGCCGAACTGAAAGTCCCCTTCCGTCCAGTTGGCGAACCCCAGGTCGATAGAGATGCCACGGGCTCTCTCTTCAGGCAATCGGTCTGTGTTGGTCTCAGTAAGCCGGCCAACCAGTCGTGTCTTGCCGTGGTCAATGTGACCCGACGTGCCAATGATGATATGTCTGCGTTCCATCCGCCTCTTACCGCGTCAAATTAATGATAAGCTTCAGCATCTTGACGCAGATCAAAGGCCGCGTCCAACGCGAGCTCAATTTGGAGAGGAGTGCCCCCGTACTTGGAGCTCGCAGGCCTTGGGCCAAAGTAGTAAGAATGCTTCGGAGCAACGGGTGCGACATCGGCTACCCCAGAAGCGGTTTGTCCCAGTGTTCAACGAAGTCTTCCTCGTCAACTTCTAAGGCATCAGCCACCCGATTGATGTAGTTGAAGTAGGCGACGACTTGTGCTGCGTCATGAATTGCTGGGTCGTCAAAGCCCGCTTGCCGCAATCTGATGACGTCTTGTTCGCTCATGGACGCCGGTGAAGCGGTTAGCTTCTCGGCGAACTCACACAACGCCTGATCAGCAGCATTCAGGTCTGCGGTTCTCCAATCAGTCGCGACGGATCGAACCAGCTCATCTGTGTTTGCTTCGCCATTTCTTGATCCAACAACTTCAACCCGGAAGTCATGCGCGTGGGCTCTGGTTCAATACTTGCATTTGTTGTGAGCCGAAACCACAGTCGCCAACATCTCTCGCTGCGCGCGGGTTAGTGGCGAGGGGCCGTGCATGATGGCTGCGTAGAAGTCCATCGACGCCTTGAGTACCGGTGGGTTGGGAGACATGATCCGGAGAATGTTCCACACCCGCCCAACGCGTGTTTTGGCCGCTGAATAGATTTGCTGAAGAAGGCCGGTCGCTTCGTCAGGTTGAGTCAATCGAATCCACGCCATGTCCGTAGTTACTCGTTCGTGTTCGGTTGCCAGACGATTCGCTTGACGTCTGTCTCGCCAGGCTTAATGAGACCGACTTCCTGCAGTTGCGATTCCAGAGTCTGCCATCGACTTAATGTCATGCTACCCATGGGCGTGTCATCAATCCGGCAAAGGGGACGCAGTGCTTCGACTCCAAAATCTAGAATCTCGTTGGTCATCTCTGGGTTGATCGACTGAATGTGCTTGTTGGTTTCGTCAGGTTCAGACAGGTACTTTTCCCAACCGCGAATTGAAGCATCAACAAATTTCTGCACCAGTTTTGGCGAACCTTCGACCGTCTCGCGGCCAGCAATCAAGACGCTGGTGTAAGGATTGAATCCAATCTCTGAGACCATCAAGGTCCTCGGCTTCGCGCCAAGCTTCTTTGCGGTGAACGGTTCGCTAAACGAATACGCCTGCTGAGCAAACTTCGGCCCACGCATAAACGTCTTCACGCCGCCGTTGAATGGAGCGACCTTCACGTTCTTCAGGGGAACATGCTTCTTCAGGAACTGGGCGTATGGTTGGCCCGCGCTCATTGAGAGCGTGACATCGCTGAGAGAGTTCAACGATTCAATTCCTGATTCTTCGTGAACCAGAATGCAGCGAGGGCAATCCTGAATCGGCGCCATCAGTGCAACAACGTCTGCGCCCTGAGCACATCCGTTTAGGATTTTATCCGCGTTCGCCACTCCAAAGGTTACTCGGCCGACTTCGACATTGGCGACGACTTTCGTCCCGGGCCCACCCTTCTTGATGACAACATTCAGGCCAACTTCTTCGTAGAAGCCGTGTATCGAGGCGGCGTAGAAACCACCGTGCTCGGCTTCCGGAAACCAATTGAGAATCACGGTCACTTCTGGTGTTTCTGTGCCAGAAGTGTCCGCGTTTGCAGCGTCTTCGCTTGAACCACAGCCGCACAACGAAAGGAGGCCAAGGGTTAGGAAGAACAACGAGTTACGCATGGTTGGTGATCGTCTCGGCTCAGGTTGCAAGGCGACTGGATAAGTAAGCTGGCTAGAGGACCCAGCCGTCAGGAATCTCAGCGTTTCGCCGTACGACGATGACTCCATCTTGAATCGTTACATCACCACTGGTCCCATCGGTCATACCTTCACGCGGGGCGATTCGCACATTGCGACCGATTCGACAGTCTTTGTCGACGATCGCACCTTCGATATGTGTCCCTTCGCCAACACCGAATGCAATCGGCGAAGTCCGAGCATCCTTGCGTTCGTAATAGTCCGCGCCCATCAGCACAGAGTTCTTGATGGTGACGTTCGGATCGATACAACATCGCAGGCCAATCGAACTGTTCTCGATATTCGCCCCAGAGCTAATTGTGCAACCATCGGCAATCAGGCTGCCAACGATCGTCGCCCCATCGATTCGGGTTGGTGGCAGGAATCGCGGGCGCGTGTAGATGGGTGATTCGGAATTCAGCAATTCAAACGGCGCGTCGGGGCGAGCGAGTTCCAGCTGCGATTCGTAGAACGATTTGATTGTTCCGATGTCTTCCCAGTAGCCATCAAACAGATGTGACTGAACATGCCGGGCTCGAATTGACATTGGGAAAACTTCTTTACCGAAGTCTTCGTAATCTGACCCTTCCAACAATTCCACAAGCGTGTCGCGATCGAACAGGTAGATGCCCATGCTCGCCAGGTATTCGCGTCCGTTGCTGGTCAGTCCATGCGTATCGATCCAGTCCGATGGAGTTCGGACGAGTTCAAGATCTTCATCGGTCTGTGGTTTTTCGACGAAGCCAAGGACACGTCCGTCATCGTCGAGCCGCATGATGCCAAACTGGCGAGCTTTCTCGGTATCAACCGGCAACGCAGCGATGGTCACATCCGCATTCGATTTGACATGCGTTTCCAACATGTCTCGATAGTCCATCGTGTAGAGCTGGTCGCCTGACAGAATCAGCACGTGGTCGATACCGGGTTGCTTTAAGTATCGCAGTTGCTTTCGAACAGCGTCGGCAGTCCCCTGATACCAATCGGTATCGTCATAAGTTTGCTGGGCTGCCAGGATTTCGACAAAGCCACCGTGAAAGAGATCGAACCGGTAGGTTTGCCGAATGTGTCGGTTCAAACTGGCTGAGTTGAATTGCGTAAGTACGTACGCGCGATTGATGCCACTGTTGATGCAGTTTGCGATTGGAACATCGATGAGCCGATACTTCCCCCCGATGGGAACCGCTGGCTTTGATCGAAATTCTGTCAGCGGTAGCAGCCGTGTACCTTTGCCACCACCAAGAATTACGCTGACAACATTCTGCATCGAGAGCTCCTGCAATGTTTTCGGAGCATCGATTGTGGCGTGCAGCGTTTTCTTTTCAACCGAATCCGAGCTGAAGTGATGCCGCTACTACTTTGGTTCAGAAAAGGCTTGCGTTGAGCCCTCAACCAGTATTACCGCGGCATTTGGCAATACGGACCCAAAATCCTCAGTCTGGCCGCTCATCCAATCGACGCTGATGGCACAGGGGTTCGCGAAATCCCCAAGACCGATGGTCAGTCGTCGTTCATTGCAGGCCATGTATCCATCGCCTCCCGCAAGTTGGTGAACCATTTGTTTTTCACCAGCCTGGACTCTGACTTGTGCTCCGATCGCATCACGAGCACCGGACGTTCCGATCAGCTTGAGACTCAGGAAATTGCCGTGCTCCTTAGTATCGTTCCGTACAAGTGCGAACGGCGAATCGAGATGCTGAACACCGTAGTCATCCAGCCCATCACGATTGAAATCCAATCTCGCGAGTCCACGGCCAAGGTGCTTGCTGCTGAAGTAGGGGTCTGGCTGTTCAGGATACTGTTCAAAGAATCGAGTACCAGTCGCGGCGAGTCGAAGAACCTGCGGTCGCATCTGGTATTCAGCGCCTTCGTGGGTGTAGTCGTCGACGTGTCCGTTCGTGATCACAAGGTCGGGCCGAGCATTCAAATCGAGATCGATAAATTGAGTTCCAAATCCAAGCATGTCCAAACTGAGAGCTCGGATATTCGTTGGTTTGGCTTCATCGCTGAAGAGGTTCTCTGACTGCTGCATATACAACGCGTTCGATTCGTTGTGGAAATTTGTGATGAACAAATCGGGCAGCCCGTTCGCATCAATATCAGCCAGCCCGACTCCCATGCAGGCTTGTGACTTGCCAGAGTTGTTGACATCGAGGCCTGCCAGAACCGCCGATTCGGTGAACGCGATTGTGTCGCCTGATGATTCGTTTGTGTAATAAAAATTGGCAACGCTATCGTTGGCGAGAAACAGATTCAGGCGACGCGAACCATCAAAGTCTGCAGCGATGATTCCAAGGCCATTGCCGCGAGGACGAACGATACCGCTGTCGTTTGTCACGTTGGAAAAACTGCCATCACCGTTGTTCAGGAAGACAAGATCCTGTTCTCCGGGAAATTCGGCTGGTGGACAAGAACGCGGGCGGCCTTCTTCATCGCACACTCGGGTGAATACGTCTTCTCCTGTCAGGAAATTCACGTCGTAAATATCAGGCAGCGAATCGCCATTCAGATCGACGACCACGCAGCTGGTCGTCCAAACCGAAGCTGTTAGACCAGCCGAATCGGTTGCATCAGAAAAGGTGCCGTCGCCATTGTTTTGCCAAAGTTGGTTGCGCTGGGTATTGGCGACGTACAGGTCTGGAAATCCATCGCAATTGAAGTCACCTACGGTGACGCCTTGGCCAAATCCCCATTCCTTGATGCCCGCAAGTTCGGTGACATTCTCGAACGCCGTAACTCCATTTCGAAACAGTGCATCGTGAAACTCGGTCTGTTCCGGCGATGGTGGCCAACGGGTTCCATTCGGAAGATAGAACTCGGGCCAACCGTCCAGATCGAAGTCGATGACTCCGACACCGCCGCCAGTGAATTCGTACATCCGATGTTCTTCACTATTGGGAACCGCTCCGTTGAAATACTGAAATTTAGCGCCAAGCGTTTCAGCAACGTTGGCGAGTTGGATAGGAGAGAACGATTCGCTTGAATCAGAACTGGTCCCCTTGTTGCCACGAGCGACTCGCGCGATGTCTTCGAGTGTTGGTGTTGGGAAGTTCCCCGCTTCCATCAGTCGAACCGGGTCCTTCTCCGCGGCGACAATGCTGTCAGTCATAAGTGGTTCAAGCTTTGCAAGCACCTCTTGTGGCCATGTGTCGGTAATGTCTCGACTGGCGTGCTTGGCCCAAGCGATGGCTTCTCGGTAGCGTCCGAGGTTCTCAAGCTTCTCGATCACCTTCCGAACCGTCACAAGATTCGCGCTGCCTCGGAAGAAGCCGGTCATCTCGTTGGCCATTGTTCCTAGTTCGTCGGCCCGAGTTCGGAATGCTTCAGCCTGCTTTGGATAACCCAACTGAGGTAACAACTGGCTTAGCTGGAATGTTGCAATGTTGCGATTCGGATCCAGCAGTAATGATTCACGAAAACTAGCCGCGGCTAACTTCGCTTGCCCTTCACGACGAAACCACTTACCCAGCATTGTCCAATAGAGCGGGTGTGATTGAGCCTCAACTGGGAGCTTCAGAACCTCTGCCGGGAACTCGGCCGGCCGCACTTCCAGCAGGATCTCGCAGAGCCTAAGTTTGGCTTCGAGGATCTCCGGACGCTTCGCGATGACTTCTCGAACAAGTGCTTCGGCTCGTTCGGGATCACTGGTGACGAACGCCATTCTGGCAATGCCAAGCAGCGGCAAAACCTGCGTTCGATCAGCAAGCCGATCAGCGATATACTCGCGCGGCAAGGCCAGCATGTCTTCCACGCGGGCGGCGAAAAGCAGGTGGTTGAAATCGAATTCTTCTGAATCAATCAGCTTGAGAACCAGCGAATATGATTCCCATCTGCGACCAGCGTTCGAGTAAAGCTGCGTCAGTTCTTTGAGTGCAGCTGTGTTGTCAGGATCGATTTCGAGAACTCGTTGGAACCACTTCTCAGCATCGTCGAACTGTTCCGCGTTGATTTGTGCTTCGGCGATTTGAGCGGCGAAATCCGTCGCGGCGTCTGGTGCGTTCTCTGCAAGCCAGTCGATGTGCTGCCCTGCGACCGACATGTCTGCCTGATCGATCGCGATCTTCGTCGCCAACTCCCTCGCATCACGCGATTCGGGATGGTCGGCGATCACTGCTTCAATAAGCTGCGAAGCGTCTTCACGATCACCATTCCGAAAAGCCGATCGCGCCTCGCTGACTCGGGCTTGGACTGAGTTCGAATAGAAATAGACACCCGCACCGATCGCGGCCGCAATGGTTGCCAGCGCAGTTAACAGGGCGAACAGTCGAGAACGAGTCATGTGATGGTTAGGTCGCGTAAGTTGTTACTGCGGAACAGTTGTGAACTCGCGAATGTCTTCGCGAATCATGATTTCAGAATTCAGTGGGACATCGCTGAACGTCTGACGAATTCCTGATGGCCATTGCACAGTCACACGGCTGATTTCGTTCGCTGATCCAAGCCCGAAGTTCAGACAGCGTTGATTGGTGGCGTGATAACCGTCACCAGCGTAGAGCTGGATTGTGCGTTTTTGCTTTCCAGCTTCGACAGTCACAACAGTTCCAATCGCATCTCGAGAACTTTCAATTCCTACCAGATGCAGAGTCAGGTACTTGCCCGTGTCTGGCGTATTGTTTTTCGCCAAGGCGGCTGGTGTATCAAGATAGTTGACTGCGAAATCGAATCGGCCATCACGGTTCCAGTCTAGCCGAGCCAGTCCGCGACCAAGTTGCGGCTTGTTCATGAACTGTCTGGCGTCTGAGCTGTCCGTCTTAATCTCAGAGAATCGACCCTCACCGATGTTCTGGTAGAACTGTGGTGGCATGTGGTACGGCGTCCCCAGGTGTGAGAAGTCGTCTATATGACCATTCACAACAACAAGGTCAGGAAGTCCGTCCAGGTTCGCATCAATCGCCTGAGTTCCCCATCCGAGTGATTCGAAGCTGGGGGTCCGTAGGTCGGCTTCTCGACTTTTGTCTTCGAACAAATCGCCGGACGTCATGCGATACAAGGTGTTGGATTCTTCGTAGTAATTGGTCACGAATAGGTCAGTATTCTGATCGCCGTCGAAGTCAGCTGCCGCGATTCCCATGCATGCCTGGCCAGCTGATTCAGAGTCGAACGCGAGGCCTCGAGTTGTTGCCGATTCGGTGAAGCGAATGTCGATTCCTTCTCCCTCCGATGTCAGGAAGAAGTTGGCAATACCATCGTTCGAAACGAACAACGATGGAGAACCGGTTCCATCGAAGTCGGCAGCAAGTATGCCAAGTGATTTGCCAACATACTTGTTCAAACCAGACGCTTCGGAAACGTCAATAAAGCCACCGGCGCCATCGTTAATCCAAGCGTTACAGCGTTCTCCATCGTAAGTCGCCGGAGCACAAACACGTTTCAAGTCGTCACCGCACATCAGGTCGAAGACTTTGGACCCTGATAGATAGTTGGCGTCGAACAATTCTGGTAACCCATCTGCGTTGAGATCGACGCCCGTGACGCTGGTTGTCCACTTGGCTGGCCGTCCCTTCATCTGTTGAGAGGTCTCGGTGAAGGTGCCGTCGCCGTTGTTGTGAAACAACCGGTTGGCTCCAAGATTGGCGACGTAGAGATCCGGGAACCCATCGCCGTCCAGATCTGCAAACGTCACACCTTGACTGTAGTCCGCGTCGCCAAGCCCAGCGTTTTCTGTCACATTGACCGCAGTCGTTCCCCCAACAGATCGAAATAGCTGATCGCGTTCTCCGGGGTTCGTTGGATCGGTTGGCCAAGCACCGGACTGGGTGAAGTACAGATCGCTCCATCCATCGCGATCGAAGTCGATTGCTGCCACGCCACCGCCGGTGCCTTCGAAAATTCGCAGGCCAGCCGTCTTCTCGACCGCAGCTTTTTGGTACTCGAATCGCAGCCCAATCTCCTCTGCAATGTCATCAAAGCGTATCGCAGCTTTAGCTACCGTTACCTTCGGTTGGGTGGATGCACTCTTTGTCCAGTCAGGCAGCGGATAGTCACCTAAGTCAATTGATGCTCCATCCCATGCGGTTAAATCGGTCTGTGGAATGTTTGGTTTCAGCGCGGATGCTTGCTGCTGGTAGTCACGAGCGAACTCTTCAAGCTGATCCCGCGCTACGCCCTCTCGCTGTGCGAATTGCATGCGAAAGTGTGCCCAGCCAAAACTCTCCCACGAACGGCCCAGTTGCTCGGTTAGATCAATCGCCTGAGTCAGCGTCTCTACGGTTGGGCCTTCGCGATACATCGGACTGGCAAGCCCTTGATACTTCGAAAGCAATTTGTGTCGGTCGAGAAACGGCTGCGCCTTCTTCTTTTCGTTGAGGGCTACCAGCGAAAGCCCAAGTTGATACACCGACGCACTGAAGTTTGGTTCCAACCGAACCGCTTCCCAAAAACACCGCGCCGCCGCTCGCTGTTGGCCGACTTTGGAAGCCCATAGCCCTTTGGAGTGCCAGGTAGGTGCGAAGCGATCGCTGCCTTCCGGTAGCTGTTCCGCCCAGCCTGGCATTTCGGCCAACTTGCCCGAGTCAACAAAAACTCGACCCAGCCACGCATGTGCCTGAAGCATTGTTGGATGCGCCGCGATGATCTTCCCGAGCGATTCTTCAGCTTCATCATACTTGTTGAACATAAGTTGTTGTTGGACAGAACCAAGCAGTGGGATTGGATCAGCGGGAACTATTTCAAGTGCCTGCTTCGCGAGCGGAATTTCTTCGAACGGCGCTTCGAAGTTGGCCAGCATGAACAGGTCTTCCATGTTGTCCTGACCCAACATACCCCCACCACTCGCCGCGCTGCCTGCTGCTTGTTGGGTCGCTACGAAGAAGTGACGAGTCGCTTCGAAACGACGCCCTTCGGAATTCAAGAGCGTCCCCAGCCAGCGGTTAAGGTCCGGGCTATCAGGAGCTTGCTTCAATGCTTCCCGAAATGCTGTTTCCGCTTCTGTCCATCGCCCTGTATTGAAGCAGAGCAGTGACAATGCGGTTACAGAATTCAGGTACTCTTCTGAACCGTCTTCTTCCATGCGTCGGTACCACAGAATCGCCGTTTCGAGATCCTCTAGCTTCTGCGCAGACTCGCCTGCAATCATCGCCAGCTTGTTGCTGGGTTGAGTTTCGAACGCGGCCGTCGCGGCAGCGAGTGCTTCCTTGTAGTTGGCTCGACGAAATTCCATCCGGGCGGTTCGAGCAAGATCAGTCGCACTTGCGTTGCCCGGACCGAAGTAAAAGGCCGCAGCACCGCAGACCAGCAGAGCCGCAATTCCGATTAGCCAAAGGAACGACTTTCCTGATTTCGGCGTTTCAGACGAGCCGTCATCGTTGTTCGGCGAAGTGTCAGCGGAGTCGTTCATAGGGCGGTATTCAGCCGAAGCCATAATGCGGGGCAGTGCCTAAATATACTCGAACTGCGGCCGATATGTTGGCTGCAGGCTGTCTATCGAGGCAGAACGTAGACAGATGCATCGCCCTGAATCAGCAGGATTTCCTGATCCGCCTTCAGGTTCTTGAAAACCTGTTTGGAACCATCAAGCCAGCGAACCTCCAGCTCGGCGATTTCGCTTCTGTTCCCGAGCCCAAAGACCAACCGCTTTTCGTTCGCGCTTTGGTACCCATCGCCCGAGGTGACCTGTTGCATGTGTCTGAAGTCTTTGTCTCGCAACCGTACAGTGGAGCCAATGGCGTCACGATTGATGGCAGTTCCCACGAGCCGAACCGCGAGATAACGCCCGGTCTTGCTTGATGTGTTCGTAAGAAGAGCCACTGGTGCATCCACGTAAGAGATGCCAACATCCTCGCGCCCATCTTTGTTCCAATCCAGCCGAGCCATACTGCGGCCAAGATGTTCTTCATCGAAGAACTTGCCGACGTCTTCCGAAAACAGTTCCCTAAACTTGCCCCCGCCGAGGTTGCGGAAATACTGAGTCGGCATTTGATAGGTGAATGAAGCAACCCGACGCTTCTTCTCAGGCAACGGAATACCGTCTTTCTTCGCCTTCTCTTTTGCGGGTGTCACGAAGTCCCCAACATGCCCGTTTGTGATCAGCAGGTCGGGGTAGCCATCGAGTTCTGCATCGACGAACTGCGTGCCGAACCCAACGAATCGGTAAGAGGCATCATGAAGGTCCGCGTTTCGAACACGATCTTCAAACAGACCCGGTAACTCGGTCGCGCTGTAGAGTGCGTTGAATTCGCCGTCGAAATTGGTGACGAAGAAATCCAATTTGTCGTCACCATCTGCATCGGCGGCCGTAATACCCATGCAGGCTTGAGCGATGCCATCGCCGCTGGTTGCGACTCCAGCAGACACGGCGAGTTCTGAAAACGATTCACCATCATCCGATGCAGCAAACATGAAGTTTGGAACGCCGTCATTCGCTACAAACCATTGCAGCGAATTGCTCTCTTCAAAGTCAGCGATAAGAACTCCCAACCCTTTTCCATCAGATTGAACAATCCCAGCTGCTTCAGTCTTATCGATAAATGAACCATCGCCACCGTTGGACAAGAAGACATCCTGAGCCGCATCAAAAGCCTCAGGACCACAGATCGTGGGGACACCTTCCTTCTCGCAAATCAGCTCAGTGATTTCACCGCTCAGGTAGTTGACTACATAGACTTCCGGAAATGTATCTCCGTCGACGTCTGCGATTCCAATGCTTGTCGTCCAGTCTGTCGCTGAGTCATTCAGGTTGGATGTGGCGTCGCTGAAGGTACCGTCTCCGTTATTGAACAGCATTCGATTTCGTCCGTTGTTCCCGATAACAAGGTCTGAAAATCCATCACCGTTGAGGTCACCAACGCCCAAGCCCTGGCCGAACTCCCGGCAGTCGATGCCAGCAAGGTCTGTGATGTCTTCAAACTTTCCACCTGCGTTTCTGAAGAGACGATCTCGATAGCCTGCTTCAGCCTGAACGGGAAAAAGACCGCCTTGCGTGAAATACATGTCAGGCCAGCTGTCCCGATCGAAATCGATTACACCAACTCCACCGCCCGTAAATTCGATGATCCTCTGGCCTGGAGTGTTTTCATCAGGGGCACTCACGTAAGTGAAATTCAGCCCGGCAGGTCCAGCCATATTCTCAAACGAAGCCACAAACTGGCTGCTTGCTGTCTGGGTGGAAGGTGCTGGTTTAGAATTCGTAATTCTAAGTGCAGGCAAGTCAGAGAGATCAAGATTGCTAACTGGGTTCGATTCCGGCGCGACCCATAGAGCGACGAGTTCGTCTGAGTTTTCCAGTGGCGGTATCTCGGGTGGGTCGTGCCGTTTGGATTGGAAGAACGCGGCCCATGCATCGGCTTCGAAATCCCGCCCAAGCTGACGCAGCAGTCTGAGCACACTCTCGCTTTTGTCTTTCGGTACACGTCCGTTTGCCCGGTAGAGCATCGTCTTGTGTTGTCGTAGTTCAGACAACAAACTCGCGCGTTCCAGTAGAGGCTTTGCCTGTTCGTCTTCGCCGAACTGCCGCAATAACTGACCCAGCATCTGAGCGGCAACGCCGTCGTTGGGATTTCGCTTCAGGCATTCCCAAAAGCACCTCGCCGCAGGTTTCTGCTGGCCGGTTCGCTTCGCCCAATGGCCGCGGATCCTCCATAGGTCTGGATGGAACTCCAGACCGCTCGGAATGGAAGCGTGCCATTCAGCGAACTCCTTATTGCCAACATCCAGCAGCAGGGCCCCCAGACGAACGTGGGCTTCTTTGATCTCGGGGCTCTGCTTAATGACGCCCTCGGTCAGTATTCGCGATTCCTTCGGCTGCCCTTCCCACAGAGCTGTTCGTGATAGCCCAAGTCGCGGTAGCGGTTCCTGCTTGTTGCGGGAATTCAGTGCTAGTAATGGCTGCAATCGGTTGTCGACCATGTCCTGATCCAGCAGCGTCATCAGGGCGCTAAAGTCTGCCTGGCCTTGTCGCACGACTTCCATCGCGTAAGGAATTGCTTCCCACCGTCGTCCGCATAAATCCAATAGACGGCTCAGCTGGAGGTTCGCCCCAAGATGCGTTGGTTGTTTGTCGAGGATCATTCGCAGGTCCTGTTCAGCCTTGCCAACACTTCTCACGTTTAGTTCCAACGACGCCTTCTCGAACCGACCTGCGATCGCTTCTTTGCTGCCATCGTTGGGGATCTGTTCATACAGAGCCAGAGCCAGGGAGTGATTCTGTAGCCCAGCCTGCGCGCTTGCGGCGTAGTAGACTGCTTCCGTATTTGACTGATCCAGCTTGAGGATCTCAGTCGCGATCTCGCTGGTATCTTTGTGCCAGCCTTTCCGGTGATACCGTCGTGCCTTCGCGAGAAGTTCTTCGACGTCAGCCTTCTTCGCGCGCGGCTGCTTTTCGGACGTCGGAAGATAGAGAGCCACGAGGCAAATAGTCCCCGCAAAGAAGAGCAGCAACAATCCAACCGTCGTCGCGCGATTCGTGCTCATTCCTGTTCCCGGTTCTCTTCGTTGCTCGGAGCTGCTTAAGGAAGTACGTCTGAAAGCAACATCGTAACGAAAAGGAAAACCGCGATGTCCAGCAATATGGGATGTTTCGATGGGAAACAGCCGACGACAGATGCGGTGAGCCTAGTAGGGGGGTTCAAAGATTCGGGCACATTGGGGCTGAGATAGCTTTGCCCGGCCACGGGCGATGCCTTGCCCTGTGCTACATGGCCAACAAGCCGTCCGAGCGGTGAAGAATCGTCAGGTAAGCACCGCCCCAACGCCGTTACCGCACCCGATGCAACGGGACGTTGCCGACGTTGCCCCTAATTTAGGAAGGTGGGGAGCTGGGCCACGCTTGGGGTTTCGAGGCGGATCAGATACCAGCGCTGGTCGTTCGATTCGTGCATGTAGAAGTCGCGAGCGGATGCGTCGGAGTTCTTGTCGGTTTCGAAGACTTGAACGATGTTTGCCTGCCCCTCGTGATTCACCGCTCGGTAGAACCCCGGAGCGATATGGTCTGGCAGTTCAAAACCATTTGAAACCGAAGCGGAAACCGTCGTCGCGACGACCGAGGTCGCAGGCTTCCGAACAGGACACGTTGACTCCGCAGCTTCCTCGTGAGTTATCACAGCAGGCGGTTTCAGTTCTTCGTACGCCCCAACAACTGGTTCATCCCGAACGGAATTGGTGGTGGGAACGACCGATTCATATTGGACGTAGGCCTTACGTTTTGCCGCCTGAGCTTGAGCGATGACGGTTTCAATCGAAACCTGTTGATCGCCTGACCACAGGCCCATGAAAGAGCCAACGACAATACAAAGCAGGGGTAGTCGAGGATTGATTAACATGGTGGTATTCAATAAGGGCGCACAACCAGAACGGACCGTGTACGCTAAACATCGGCATGAATGGCCTGTTGTTTTAGAGAATTTGGGAAGCTTTCAGCGGCTTTTGGATGGAAGTTCGAAACGTCGTCGTTTTAGAGCATAAGAAATCAGCATGACGCTTACTGAATTGCAGCAATTGATCCGCGAAATGTACTCGGACAAGGACGAAGCCCGCGGCGTTGAAGGCACATTCATGTGGCTCATGGAGGAGATTGGGGAACTTGCAGCCGCACTTCGAGAAGGAACGCACGAAGAACTATCTGCCGAGTTTGCGGATGTACTGGCTTGGTTGGCCACGATTGCAAACGTGGCCAATGTTGACCTGAGCGAGGCCGTCAAAAAGAAGTACGGATCAGGGTGCCCGGGCTGTGGCAACATGCAGTGCGACTGTGCCGATAGTCTCAAGCCATAGCCGAAAGGGAGACTCTCAGGGCGCCTCTCAGCCAGACTTTGGCATCTAAGTATGACCACTTCCTCGCCTTGATCGCCTACAATAGGGCCATGTCACACCCAGCCTTAGATCGATCCGAATACATCGAGCAAGCGTATTTCTTTCGCGTCTATCGCGAACGCCTCGACGCTCAAATTCCGTCGCAGGAGATTCTTCAAACTATCCACGAGGAGATTCTCGCGACGACCCGACTTCCGATGGCCATCGATTTTCTCCGTGGCGAAATCATGCTCAGCGGACGCATTAGCGATGCCATGGGGAAGCTGGGACATTACTTCACGAAGTTCCAGGCGTTCGTCATGTCGCGAGCGGAAGAGGATCGTTCGAAGTTTGATCAACGCATCGCGCTACAGGTTTTGGAACGCGAGGCAGAGTATCGATCTGGTGAAGCCACCATGGCTGGCCTTTTTGTCTACCAGTTCGAATCCATCGCCAGGAACCGGCTCGGATACAAAGACGGGATGGTCGCCATGGCCTGTGACCCATTCTACGACGAACATTGGCAGCGGTGGATTATTCGGCTGGAGAAGCAACTTGGTACGCGAGACCTTGCAGGGTTCATCTATGGAGCGTCAGAGCAGTACCGGATCGACCAGAACCTAACGGACCGCGAAGATCCGGCGCTCTTCGGAGCACAAGAAGGTCGGATTGCGAAAGCCAACATCGGCCGCGAATTGCTCTACATGTTCGCAGCGCTACAAAGACAGCTCGACTATCCGACTGTTCCCGAACCGGAACGTAATCACGGTGAAGAAGTGTTCCATCCGATGCTGGAACAAAGACTGCATGAAATCGAGAAACGCTTGCAGCTAATCGAAGCTGACCAGAAAGGCGGCATCGACCTCACCGAATTTATTAACAAGCCACAGGACTTCACCAACCGCGACGGTAGCCAAAACTAGGAAGCGTTCCGCTTCACCGTGTGGACGGCGACGTTGGGATGGCGATCGTTGAACGGCGCTTCCCCGCGAGTCCGGTCTTGCGAAATTCAAGAAC
>JBGCDN010000010.1:0-4035 GCA_045105495.1 Planctomycetaceae bacterium | reverse complement strand
AAGGTGGCGGCCGATCCGCGTCGCGGTTCGGATGTGTATCAACTCAAAGCCCACACGATTGATGGACAGATCGAGGCCGCGAAGACGGTTGCTCCCAACGCTCACTACCGCAAGCGATCTGATCGCATGATCGTTGATGGGAGTGGTGCAGAGCTGGCCAAGGTACAGGAGCTGTTCAAAAAGTTCGGCGTTGCGCCGGTCTCGCAGCAGAGAATGGATGCCACGCCATCCCGTCCTGGTCGGTTGAAAGCAGCGGAGCTTCGCCCCGTAAGTCAGGTGAAGGGCGAGTTTGCGCGTACGGAAGGATCGGACTTTGCTGATGTCTACAAGTTCTCAAAGCTTGAGCCGTTTGAAGTTCTGGAAAGGGTGAAGGCCAAGTTTCCAACTGTCCGTGCAACAGTCAACGGCTCACGTCTCGTCGTACTTGGTGACCTCGGTCAGCGGAAATCTGTTGAAAATGAGATCAAGCGTATCGATCCAAAGGTGGAGCAAGATGAAGTTCCGGTCCGAACGCCAATGCCTTCGAGATCAACACCCGCTACTGCCTCAGCCCATCGCCCCCCTCGATTCGTGACGGGCCGGTTGAGCCAGGACGGAGAGAGTATCATGGTTCTCGACCCGAGCGTCGCGAAACCAAGGCTTGGAACTTACAGGGTAAGAAGGCCGTACACCGAAATTGCGAAAGACGAAAACGGTGACAATAAGCGAGTCACAAAGTTCCTGACGGAAACGCACACGCCCTGGGTTGAACAAAAGAACGCCACAGAGCCACGTACCGTCTACAAACGAGCCAATATCAAGATCACAACGGTCGGCAGAGTGCCAATACCGGCTGCAGATTTGGCGACGGCGTTCGACGGAAAACGCCCGGTTATCCTTCTACGAGGCGAACAACAAATTAGTCCTCTGTACCAAAAGGTCCTGCGTCCGGGTATCGCTGTGATCATTGTGCCAATTGAGGAAGCGTCGAAGTAGGTGGCATGTTGGCCGGCTCTGCACTGCCAATTCGTACTGCTGCCGCTCC
Organism: Planctomycetaceae bacterium; assembly: GCA_045105495.1. GTDB lineage: Bacteria > Planctomycetota > Planctomycetia > Planctomycetales > Planctomycetaceae > CAYNWT01. The sequence goes on along the minus strand of JBGCDN010000010.1, from coordinate 3,011 downwards.
TGGCGAGGCAAGTCACTCCACGCCGAGCAGTGCTCGTCTCAGAGCGAAATCGAATGCAGGCGATCAAGATGAAGTCAGCTTCCGCGTTGAGCCAGCAGCTCGCACCTTGCACGATCGAAGGCAGTTAGTTCCGCGATTTCGTGTAAGAACCCCGCGTCTGTCGCGTGTTGTTCTATCAGGCCTGCTGGCCTTCTTTCGCGGGCTGGTTTACGTGTTTCTGTTTGGACCAGCCTGAATGCTGGGCAAAAGTTGCACGAATTGGTGCAGTTTCTTCATTTTGCGGAACGCAAATGCTCGCGTCCTGCATCAACAATAGGAACAGCGTAATAGCGATGCGTATATGACGTAGAGTGAGGAAGGGCGAACGGCGGCGATTCGATGCGAATCTGCGATTCTTAGAGCAGTGCCTCGATTTGAGAGATCTTTTGCTCCGAAATTGGCGTTCAATTTGCTACCGCTGGTCACTGATCAGGTTGACACGCTTTCCACCGAGCCAGCCTTCCTCCACAATCAACCGCTCAGACTGCCTTCCCGAAATACATCCGACTGACAACAAGCGAGGCCCCGATGGCGACTGCTACAGATAACACTCCGCAACTTCAGGATGACGATGTCGCCGCCATTGATCGGCTTCGCGATTGTTTCGGGCAACTGAGAGCCGAGCTGGCAAAAGTCATCGTGGGTCAGGACGAAGTGATTGAGCGTCTTGCCATCTGTCTGTTCGCTCGCGGTCACGCGTTGCTGATGGGTGTGCCTGGCTTGGCGAAGACTCTGCTTATCAGCCAGCTTGCCGATACTCTGAAGCTGTCGTTTAGTCGAATTCAGTTTACACCGGACCTGATGCCGATGGACATCACCGGTACTGACATCCTGCAGGAAGGTCAGGGCGGCAAGCGTGAGTTCGAATTCATTAAGGGCCCTGTATTCTCGAACGTCATTCTGGCTGACGAAATTAACCGAGCACCTTCCAAGACTCAGGCGGCCATGTTGGAAGCCATGCAGGAACAGCGGGTAACCGTCGTTGGCCGACCTTACGAACTCGACAAGCCCTTCTTCGTACTGGCGACTCAAAACCCGGTCGAACAGGAAGGAACCTACCCGCTGCCCGAAGCGCAGTTGGACCGGTTCATGTTTCTGATTGAAGTCGATTACCCAAAACGCGACGAAGAAATTCAGATTGCGAAGACAACAACCGGCGGCGAAATGCCAAGTCTGGACCAGATTCTTGAAGCTCAGCAGGTGTTGGACTTCCAGGCATTGGTTCGGCGCGTTCCTGTTCCAAGTCACATCTATGAATTCGCTGTGGACCTTGTCCGACGAACTCGACCGAACACCGATGAAGCTCCGGACTGGATTAAGCCCCTCGTTTCCTGGGGAGCTGGCCCGCGTGCGGTTCAGTACCTGATTCTTGGTGGTAAGGCGCGGGCGGCTCTGACGGGAAGCTACATGGTTCGACTTGAAGACATCATGGCTGTGGCTGAACCGGTTCTTGGTCACCGTGTGCTCACGACGTTTGGTGCGGAATCCGAAGGTATTAAGAGTACTGATATTGTGAAGCGATTGGTCGATGAGCTGAACGCTGAGTAATCGCGTGAGCCGAGGGGTGTAAGCCCCCGGGTAGCACGAGCGACTTGGCGAATTTGGCCCGAGGCCTTACGGCCTGCGGCTCACACAATCAGGCGACCAACAACAATGTCACGAGATTTCTTAGACCCTAAAGTGCTGAGTCGATTGGCAGGTTTGCCGCTCGACGCTCGCATTCCGATGTTGGGCAGTGTGTCGGGGCGGCACCGCAGTCCGATTCGCGGTTCCAGCCTCGAGTTCGCTGAGTATCGCAAGTACGTGCCCGGCGATGACACGCGTAGACTCGACTGGAGAGCCTGGGGACGCAGCGATCGGTTCTATATCAAAGAATTCGAAGCTGATACCAATCTTCGGTTAGCTTTGATCGTCGATACCAGCGGTTCTATGGGCTTCGGTCCGGGTGGTGCCAAAGATCCGGAAGTCAGCAAGCTGGACTATGCCAAGAGCCTCGCTGGCACATTGGCCTATCTGGCTTCGAAGCAAGGCGACGCTGTTGGCCTGTACTGTGCCGACGAGAAATTCACCAAAGAAATTCCCGCTAAGCGCAGCGCGGCGCATTTGAAGTTTGTGATGGACGAACTGAGTGCAGCGGAGCCAGGCGGTGAAACAGGACTGGCGAATGCTCTGCACGAAGCGGCTGAGAAGGTGTCGCAGCGAGCATTGGTTGTCGTCATCTCTGACTTGTTTATTCAGCCGGAAGAACTGAAGAGTTGCTTCCAGCACCTGCGATTTCGAAAGCACGATGTTGCCGTGTTCCACTTACTGGAGCAAAGCGAAATTGACTTCAACTTCGATCGCCCGATTCGGTTTGTCGATCTTGAAGGTGGGAACTCACTGCTGGCTGATCCAAGCCTCGTGTCGAAGCAGTATCGCAAGGCTGTCGAGATTTATATGGAAGAACTGGCTGGTGTGATTCGTGACACCGGCATCGATTATCAACGAGTCTCGATTGAAGAAAACTACGGTGAAGTATTAGCTCGGTTCCTCCTTGGGAGGGCTCGCTAGTGTTTTCGTGGTTACCAACATTTCTGCAGGCCAACATCCTCTGGGCACTACCGCTTATTGCCCTGCCAATTCTGATTCACCTGATCAATCAGCATCGCCATCGCACCATGCATTGGGGCGCGATGATGTTTTTGCTGCAGGCGAAGCGCATGACGAAAGGCATGGCGAAGCTGAAGCACTTTCTGATTCTGCTTATGCGAACGCTGGCCATCGCTGGATTGATTTTTGCGATCGCTCGACCTCTTGCCAGTGGTTGGTTAGCCCTCACCGCAGGCGGCGCGCCGGACACGACGGTCATTATTCTTGATCGATCGGCCAGCATGGAATCGCAGGATCTTCAGACGGGTGAGTCGAAACGATCCACTGCGATTCGCAAAGTTGCTGATGTGCTGAAAAGCGTCGGACGGAACACGAAACTGGTT
>JBGCDN010000009.1:0-7428 GCA_045105495.1 Planctomycetaceae bacterium | reverse complement strand
GTGGGGACAGGGCAGCCGTCCAGCGTTCCAACCATCCATCGACCGCTTCGGCGTTCGCGGCGCAGTGATTACGGCCGCCGACTTGCTGCGGGGAATTGGCCAGTTGTTGGGATGGAACGTCATCGAGGTCGAAGGAGCCACCGGTTATCTCGACACCAACTATGCAGGCAAAGGTCAGGCTGCAATTGACGCCTTGAAGAACGACGATGCAGACTTTGTCGTCGTCCATGTTGAAGCGACAGACGAAGCATCACACGAAGGTGACACTGCAGCCAAGATCACCGCGCTGGAACGGATCGATGCGGACATCGTGGGCCCAGTTTATGACTACCTGAAGTCGCAGGGCGATTATCGAATTGTTGTCTGCCCCGACCACCCCACGTTTCTTCGAACCAAAACGCACAGCCATGGATATTGTCCATTCGCAATTGCTGGTTCAGGAGTCACCACAGATTCTGCTTCGGAATACAACGAAGTTGCGGCCGCATCTACGGGACGCGTTCTGGACGAAGGACACGAACTAATGCCGTTGTTCTTTTCAAACGCGATCACGGACGCATGACAGCAGCAGACGTTCCCGAACTGCCAGAATCTGCATGGTTCACAAAGCTCAGACGCAACCTGCGTCGTTGGTATGCCACCCACGCGCGTGATCTCCCTTGGCGGCGAACTCACGATCCGTATCGAATTTGGATTAGTGAAATCATGTTGCAACAGACGACTGTTGCAGCTGTCATCCCATATTACGAACGGTTCTTACATCGTTTTCCAGATGTCCGTTCGCTGGCCGATGCTGACGAACAGGACGTGCTAAAACTCTGGGAAGGCCTCGGCTACTACAGTCGCGCGAGGAACATTCATAAGACGGCAAAGTGCCTGGTTGCAGAACGAAATGGAGCGTTCCCCGAAACCGCAGACGAGCTGCAAAAGCTGCCGGGCATTGGGCGTTACACAGCCGGAGCAATCGCATCGTTCGCCTTTGACACTCCGGCTCCAATCGTCGAAGCAAATACGCTGCGGCTTTATTGTCGACTACTTGGCTTCGATGGTGATCCCCGATCGAAGCAAGGTCAGGAACTGTTGTGGGCGTTCGCCGAACGATGCCTTCCGCGCAAACAGCCGGGAACCCTCAATCAGGGTTTGATGGAACTTGGTGGAACACTCTGCAGTGTGAAAGAACCGCAGTGCTCTGACTGTCCACTTCGAACCTGCTGCATCGCGTTCGCCAACAACCTTCAAGACAAAGTTCCCCGACCGAAGCAACGCCCGGAAGTCACGCAACTGACGCACGTGAATGTGATTGTCAGGAAGAAGAACCAAGTACTGCTTCGGCAACACACCGACGAAGAACGCTGGTCTGGCCTCTGGGACTTCCCTCGATACGAACTCATTGATGAACTGACCAACTTGGTTCCCACGACGACCGGGAACTCATTGTTCTCCGTTGAACCAGCAGTGTCTCAATTCCTTGCCGAGAGTATTTCGACAGAAACAGGAATCGCCTGCGACATCGACGAGAAGTTCCTCGAGTTCTCACACACCGTCACCAGGTACCGCATTCGACTGGCCGTCTTTACCGCAACCTTTGCCAACGGCCGAATTCAATCCGATACCCCCGCTGTCTGGGCAAACCAATCACAAGTCGAGGACCTGCCTTTATCGATGACGGCCCGGAAGGTCGCTAAGAAGTTCTTCGCTTCTAAGTAGCCAATGACTTGTCGATCTACCCGCTTAACCGCGTGCACTGCGCAAGCGGTTAGACAAACTACCAGAACCAACGCGCCCAAAAACCGCACTCCCGACAAACACCAACCCAACGTCAACGCCGCACCCGGTCAAGCGGAACGCTTGGCTAGAAGATGGGTTCGGCGATTCCGTTCTTGTCGACGGTCCAGGGAGCCCAGACAAGCATGATTTCGGAGATGCTGAGGTCGGATTTCCGAGGACGAAGTTCGTCCTCGTCCAGTTCCAGGTTGTCGATATCGAGTTCGTCTTCGATTTCTCGGATGTCGTCTTCCAGTTCGACGTTCAGGTCTTCAAGACGATGCATGTATTCGGCAAGCGTCTCTTCGGCGTGAGCGACATCTGCAGCCTCTTTAGAACCACGCGTCAGCGAACGAGCGGCCGTGCCTGCTCGGCGAACATTTGTAGAACTCGCCAGCTTCCGACCAAACAGGGCACCTAAAACACTGGAACCGATTGAGATCATGGAATTCAGTTTGTGCGACTTCGCTTGTTCTGACTCGCGTTCAACACGCTGTTCTGCTTTGCGCACACGCTCTTCAGCGCTGGCGATTTTGGTGGCGTATTTTCGACGCAGCTTTTCGACTTGGATATCACGCATTTCACGCGCCGCATGTTTCAGACGAATTCGAAAGTCGGCTTCTGATTCGCCGGCTTCTGATTGTTCTTTCAAACGTTTGCACTTCCAGATCTTCATCGTGTGGTTTCGATAGATGTGATCTTTCAGCTGCGACTGGAACATCGAATACTTCTTTGGCTGCGTCAGCTCTGAAGCGACATCGGCATACGTCGCATCTTCAACCGGATCTGTTTCGAAAGACGGCAGATCATCCTGGTCCAGCTCATCCGCTCCTTCCCAGACATCAGCGGGAACGTCGTCGCCCATTGGCTGAAGCAAGGAAATTTCTCGCCACTCGTCAATGCCGTCTGCTGATCGCGACTGGATGTAATGAGCTCTCGCTGAACCGAACAAAGCCGGCCGATACACAACATCGCCGCTTCGTCTGGCTTGTAGAAATCGCTCTTCAATACCGGGCGGCATGACCGGTCGCGCTTTGGTTGGATCAGCCTTGGCCTGCACATCTTTCGGTGCGGCAGCAGCGTTGGTTCCCACCCGAGCTCGCCGCTCATCCATCAGGATTTTGATTTGTGCCCGAGACAATGGTCCGCGCAGGTACGACAGCACCCATCGCGTGTGGAAGACAACTGGCTGATCCTCGTGAACGTTGTTCATCAGAAACACACGACTGCCAAGACCGGCGAGCGTCTGTTCCATCTTCGCCTTATCAAAGTTCGAACCAGCCTGCGCAGATGCGCCTTCAAGTCCTTCAATGACTCGCATCTTGTCGCGTTCAGTCTGCAGACGTCCCAGGAACCATGTTCCTGCGTTCGACAAACCTTTGTAGTCGATATCTACCGGGTTTTGAGTAGCGAGAACACATCCCAGCCCAAACGCTCGCGCTTGTTTTAGCAGCGTCAACATGGGCTGCTTTGATGGCGGGTTTGCTGTTGGCGGGAAGTAGCCAAACACTTCGTCCATGTAAAACAAAGATCGCAGCGTGCTGGTTCCTTCCTGAGCTCGCATCCAAGCAAGTAGCTCGTTCAGCAGAATGGTTACGAAGAACATTCGCTCCGAATCAGATAGGTGCGCGATTGAAATAATCGAGATGCGTGGCTTGCCTTCGGGTGTGTAATACAAACGTTGAATGTCGAGTGGTTCGCCTTCCATCCACGCCGCGAAACCTGGCGAAGCCAGCAAGTTGTTTAACTGCATCGACAGCTTGAACCGATCCTTCGCGGGGAAGAATGCTTCGAGGTCCATGAAGCCAACCTTATCGAATGGCGGCGCTTGGATTTCGCGAATCAGCGAACCCATGTCGAGGTTCCGACCTTCGCTCCAGGCGTTGCTAAGGATGTTCGAAAGCAGAATGTGCTCGCGACTGGAAATCGGATCAGCATCAATTTGCATCAACGCCAGCAGGCCGGAAACCGTCGAATTGATCTTGTCGCGCAGTGCTTCGGAATCGTTGAGGACAGCGTCGTTTGGAGCATCGAACGATTTTAGAACGGTCAGTGGCAGTCCAGCGGAACTCGCGGGCGTGTAGATCGCGATATCGACGGAATCCTTGAACGCCTGCACGTAGTCTGGACCGTAGTCCCACTGCTTCAAACCTTTGCGCCAATTGTCGGCTGTCTTCTGAGCGAACTCTTCGACATCCATCCCCTTCCGCGTCGCTTCACCTTTGTCGATCCATGGCTGGAACTCGGCGGCAGAGAGACCAGGGAACGACAGCAGCAGGTTCCCAAGGTCGCCCTTTGGATCGATGCAGATCGCGGGAATTCCGTCCAGAGCCGCCTCTTCGAGAAGAGACAAGCAGAGCCCTGTCTTGCCGCTACCCGTCATCCCGACACAAACGGCGTGAGTGCAAAGGTCCTTCGCGTCGTAGTCGATACGATTGTCGAGAACCTTGCCCTCTTCGAGGTTGTATTCTTTCCCGAAGTAGAACTGGCCAAGTGGGTTGTGAATTGCCATAGGTCGTGCTGTCAGTCTTGGGCCGGCGATATTTGATCGCGATATGAAGCAAAATTGGGCCGTGGAGCCTGCCTGGAATCGTCCGATTCCGGCGCTTAGTTCCGCGGATGCGGATAATAAAGGACTTCGGCTCGAAATCGAATACCTTCACACTCTGCCCATCTCTCCGAAGCATTCCAGCCACCCATTGAGGGTAAACGCTGCATTTCGTAGAGTCCGGTATTGAAGCGGGCTCCGGAATTGCCAGCACAGTGGTTCAGGGTTTCTCTGACTAGCTGTTCGAGCACTTTCGTGGCTGCTTCTCGAACTGACGATAGCGATGCTACGGATGTCTCGATGAGCGATGAGTTTAAAGCCGGCACTGGCGTGAAAGTCAAAGGCGGAATCACCGCGCCTGATCTTCCAGAGTTCTCAATCGAAGGCTGGAGCGGTCAGATTGTCGAAGTCGGCGGGAAGAAAGCAGCCCGGAAGTACTTCATCGAATGGGACGCAGACACGCTGAAGAACATGCCGGAAGCCTACACCGAAGCATGTGAAGAGAAGCAGCTGTATCACCTCATGACCTGTCTGACTGCAGATCAGATTGAACTGAAGTAAATCAGCTCGGCAAGCGGTTCGCTCTTGGACGAACACTCATCTTTGCGTTAAGCCGCGTGCGCCATCAGGCCGCGCGTACCCTGCCCGCAATGTACCCAATGGCCAGCCGAGACACGGTCGGCGACCGATTTGGTCGGTGCCATTAGCCGACCGGCATGCTTAGGCGTGCGTCGCGTAGGCGTCTGGATCGAACCCATTTTGGATCATCGTGATCCGTTCACGGTGGCGGACAATTGTCTTCGTAATCGCAACAGCACACCCACCAAGGATCGCTGAGATCGGAATCAGAAAGACCAGCACAGACGGGTCCAGAATCTGATCGAGCAAGGAAAGCGGAGCTGACGACTGAGCGAAGATGGAAAGGTTCATGGAATCCTCCGAGTGGAATTTGGCGATTGTTGTTCGCGTGACAGTAACGGATCTTGGCGGAAACTTTCCCTGAATTGCAGAAACGATACGCAAAGCCATTTCACGCAACGACTTAGATTTTGCGACGGCTCTTTCCGATGGCTATAACAGCTTCAGCAAGACTATGGGTTTACCAGTTTTCGTTCCTGACCTCAGAGATCTCGTTATGCGTCTGTTTGCTCTGATTGCCTGCTGCTTTTTGCTTTCCCCCCTACCCTCCACCGCGCAGGATAGAGCGGCCCGAGTTGATGTTGAAAAGCTGGATGCATTTATCGCTACAGCTCGCGAACAGTGGAACGTACCAGGACTGGCCGTCGCGATTGTGAAGGATGGAAAAGTCGTCCACGCGAAAGGTTATGGGGTTCGTGAACTCGGAAAAGACGAACCTGTCGATGCTGATACTCTGTTCGCGATCGCGTCGAACACAAAAGCGTTCACTGCAGCATCGATGGCCATTCTCGAAGAAGAGGGCAAGCTAAGCTGGAACGATCGTGTTCAAAAGCACCTGCCGTGGTTACAGCTTTACGACGACTATGTCTCCAGCGAGATTTCCATTGAGGACCTGCTGTGCCATCGCAGCGGACTCGGAACGTTTAGTGGCGACCTCCTGTGGTGGGGCACACCCTACTCGCCCGAAGAAGTTCTTCGTCGCGCAAAGCACTTGAAGCCGGCTGGTTCTTTCCGAGATCACTATGGTTACTCCAACCTGATGTTTCTGGCGGCGGGAGAAGTGATTGCCAAAGCGAGCGGTCAATCGTGGGCTGACTTCATCAAGTCAAAGATCTTCGAACCGATAGGAATGACGCGGTCGGTTACGTCAACAACGCAGCTGGCAGATCTGAAGAACGTTGCGACACCACACAAACCAAAACCCGATTCAGTCAACCCAATCGCCTGGTACAACTGGGACACCATGGTTGCAGCTGGCGGAATTATTTCCAGTGTCAACGACATGTCGAAGTGGCTGATCGTTCAACTCAACCATGGCGAAATGCAGAACGGCAAGCGACTGTTTTCGAAGAAGTCTTCATGGAAGATGTGGTCGCCGCAAACCATCATCCCTATCAGCGAAGCCAGTCGAAAACGAAACCCGCACACAAACTTTCGATCGTACGGTTTAGGCTGGTCGCTCTCCGATTTCCGAGGACACAAAGTCGTCGCGCATGGTGGTGGGTACGATGGAATGTATTCGCGAGTGGTGATGCTGCCAGACCAGGAGCTTGGCATCGTGGTTCTAACAAACAGTATGACAGGGATCAGCTCGGCGATTACCAACACCGTGATTGATGAATACCTTGGCCAGCGAACCAAAGACTGGAGCGCCGAAGGCCTGAAGAGTGACATCAAGAACCGGCAAGAGTTTTACGCACGCATCCAGGAAACGCTGACACCAAAGGCGTTAGGCACCAAGCCAAGTCGTGATCTGAAGGCCTACACAGGAACCTTTGGCGGTCCGATGTACGGCGATGCGGTTGTCTCTGTCGAAAACGATCAGTTGGTTCTGAAGCTCCTTCCCAACAAGGACCTGATCGCAGATCTCACACATCTGCATTTCAATACGTTCGCCATCAAGTGGCGAAGTGAATCGGCATGGTTCGGTGGTGGAACCGCACACTTCGTGATGGACAGCAAGGGAGAATTCCACGAGATCAAGCTGGATGTTCCCAACGACGACTTGTGGTTCTACGAGTTGGAACTCAAACGTAAGACGCAGAAGTGACGATAATACGTGCAGATGCGTACCGCTTTTGAAATCGATCGCGTTCGCCGTACCATAGATTGCCCACCCAAACTCTTCCCATCTCCGCGCTCCTATGACTCACCAGCCCGATGTTCAGTTTTCAGTGCCTTTCGTACACCGATTGCGGTTTACGGATGACCTTTTCGGCGTTGAAGAAGACGTCCTGCTGGAGCTGTTACAGCCGTCAGAAACACGCAAGCCGCGTGTACAGTTTTGGATAGACGAAGCTGTTGTTGCCGCCAACCCACAGTTGAAACAGCGAGTCTCGAAGTTCTTGTCGACGCATAGCGACAAGCTAATCGCCGTGGGCAATATCCAAACTGTCGTTGGTGGAGAACCCGTCAAGAATGACATTCACATTCTTGAATCGATGCTGAAGGTTATCAACCACGCCGATCTTGATCGT
>JBGCDN010000008.1:0-12893 GCA_045105495.1 Planctomycetaceae bacterium | reverse complement strand
GGCACTGCTCCCGACTTCGAAGCTCCTGGTGGTGGTGAATCGGACCTTGAGGTGAAGAACAGCATCATTGGTGATACGACGGGCACCGGACTGACCGCTGGCAACAACAATCAGCTGGACATTGATTGGAAAACCGTCGTGGAGAACGATGGAACGGATCCAATCCTGGCGGACAACGGTGGTCCGGTTCAAACGATCGCTTTGCTTTACAACAGCCCCGCCATTCACGCCGGTGACGATAGCCTCGCGGTCGATGACGACACCAATCCGCTGACAACGGACGCACGTGGATACGCTCGAATCGCCGGGGGCACTGTCGATATCGGTGCGGTCGAAGCGTACGTGTGGCGGAACGGCACCGAAATGCACTTTGGTGCGACCGAGGGACCAGACCGCGTTGAGCTGAAACCGGTCGGGTCTGGCTTGCGAGTGGTGGGGAACCTGGACGGCGTGCCGTATGGCCGGGAAGTGTTCCTCACGAACGTCGAGACGTTCCACATTGATGGTTTGGGCGGCGACGATTTCCTCGCAGTCGATTCCTCATTCAACAAGTCCGCGACAATCCTCGGCGGCGCGGGTGACGACACGCTCCGGGGTGGTGCTGCGCCAGATATGCTTCTCGGCGGAACAGGTTCCGACGTGATCGCGGGCAGAGAAGGCAGCGATCTCATTCTTGGCGGTCCAGACAGCGATACGATCACCGGCGGCAGTGGGAATGATGTCCTCAACGGCGGTTCCGGCGATGACAGTCTCTCAGGCGGAACAGGTTCCGACACGATGAACGCGGGCTCAGGCAGGGATACCCTGGCCGGCGGTTCTGACAACGATTCCCTGAAGGGCAGCAACGGTCCCGACCTCATTACCGACGACCACGGCAACGACACACTGATTGGTGGTTCGGGAACCGATACAATCACATCGGGTTCTGGAAACGACTCGGTGATCGGCGGCAGTGGAACCGACTTTCTGAACGCTGGCGATGACGACGATACGCTCAAAGGCGGTAGTGGTGACGACAAACTAACCGGTGGCAGCGGCGACGACTCACTGGTTGGTAACGGTGGTGAAGATACGCTGCAGGGTGGGCCCGGTAATGACGTACTCAACGGCCGAGACGACAACGACCTGATCAACGCGGCGTCGGGCGACGACACGGTTGATGGCGGAGCGGGCAATGATAGCGTGGTCGGCGGCGACGGGGCCGACTTGTTGCTGGGTTCAGCGGGTGCAGATTCCATAGACGCCGGAACGGGCAATGACACGGTTGATGGCGGAGCGGGCAACGATAGCGTGGTTGGTTCCGGCGGGGCCGATGTGCTCTACGGAGATCGTTCCATAGTCGGTGGGACTGCTGGCAACGATACCATCCGGGGCGGCGGCGGCAACGACATCGTTTTCGGTCACGCTGGAACGGACAGTCTGACCGGCGGAGGCGGCCGCGACATCCTTGTCGGCGGCCTGGGTGCCGACAACGTCGATGGTGGCAATGAGAAAGATATCCTCATCGGATACTCAACCACCGACGACGACTTCGAAGCCATCCGCACCGCCTGGACCGCGTCCGGTAGCTACACGAATCGCGTCGCAGCAGTAAAGCCAATGATCTCGGCAAAGGTTATCGAAGACAGCGATACTGACACTCTGTCGGGCCAGGGCTGGCGAGACCACTTCTGGGGAACTGTTTCGGAGTTCAGCGATCGAGATTCGAACGAGTTGTTCGATTCCGTATAGGTTAGTTGGCCAGATCAGCCAATCAGTACTTGTGGCCTCCGAGCCGCAAGTATCGGCGATTCAATTGTTTCAACAATACGTTGGTTCACTCTGACGATGAAGCAACGCTCACGAACCCTGTACGTCCAACGACCCTGGGGCTCGGAGGTCCCTGTATGAAGCGTGTCTCGCTGAATGCGTGCCCGAGGCAGAATCTGCTCTCTCTCTGCAGATTTTTCTAAATCAACCAAGCAACCGGTTCACCCTTTGCGCCATCACCTGTGGCAGGGCAATTCGCTTTGCAAAACACCGTCGCTGAAGGGCTCTCCCAATGCTGAACACAATCAAGAAAGTCGCAAACAAACTTATCGGCACGCCCGCAAGTCGGCGACGCAAGCGAAGCCAAACGTCAGACACACCCATTGAAGTACTCGAAGATCGTTCATTGCTGGCCGGGAATGTGCTGGCGTCTGTTAATGCCGGGGGGGACCTGGTGCTGAAAGGTGACAACCTGGGCAACGGGGTTACCGTCCAGCGAATGTACTCCAATATTGTCGTTCAGGGAGAGGACCTGGATGGTGGCCCAACGCAGATTAATGGCCAGACGTCAGCAGTGTTTCCTGTGGGCATGGGTTACCTTCGCCATCTGAAGATCAACATGAAGGGTGGAGCTGATCTTGTGTCGGTCTCCACCAGTTTCACGGGCAATGTCACAGCCAAGATGGGTTCCGGGCAGGACTACTTCGCGATGGCCGACGTCGATGATCCCAACTTCGTGACTGGTAACGTGAAGATCAATCTTGGTTCAGGTTCTTCTCTCCAAAGTATAGCAGTTGTGGGGAACCTGAGTGTTGGCGGCAACATGGCAATCAAAGGTGGAAGCGGTGAGCAGGTTGCAACCATCGCCGGTGTGCAAGTTGCCAGGAAGCTAAGCGTCAGTCTGGGCAAAGGCGATGACACGCTGCTCCTTGTTGGCGTGAGTGCCGGTTCGCATAAGCTCAATGGCGGCGGCGGCTTTGATGTGTTTCGGGCCGATTCGCTTGCACCCTGGACGGACCAGACCGGCTTCGAAGAGGTGACCGGTTTGTAGCACCGCGGTGCCGAGCACTGCATGACGCCAACTGGTGCGTCAGGCACAGCCCGACCGACTGCTGCGTCTATCGATGAATATCAGCCAGAAATGTAGCCGACTGAGGCCCTCAGTCGGTTCGTCGCGAAAGCGACGACTACGCGCATACTGCCTGCTCAGGGCCTGAGCAGGCTACATCCAGCCTGGCAGCGACATTTCCCGTTAGATACACAACCACGGTGCATCAACGGACAAGTGCCACACTTGGGTTTGTAGTGGGCGAGGCATCGAGTACCCGGAATGCGACACACCGGCGGGACTCGATGCCTGGTCTACCACAGTCTGGTTCACAGCTGCACCCCAGCCTCGAAGCCACGGTGACGATTAGACGAAGCACTCCGGTTCTTTTCTTGAGTTTCACCACGCAACCGTTCCACCTTTCGCGCCATCACCTGTGGCGGGGCAATTCGCCTTGCAAACATTGTGTTCGAAAGGGCTCCCAATGCTTAACACACTGAAGAAAGTCGCAAACAAAGTTCTCGGCACACCGGCAAGCCGTCGGCGGAAGCAAAGCCGAACGTCAGATACACCCATTCAGGCACTCGAAGATCGCTCATTGCTGGCCGGGAATGTACTGGCGTCTTTTAGTGCCCGCGGAGACCTGGTGCTGAAGGGCGATAATTCGGGCAACGCGGTGAACGTCCAGCGAGTGGACTCAAATATTATCGTGCAGGGACAGAACTGGGATGGTGTCCCAACGCAGATCAACGGCCGAGCTTCTGCGGTGTTTCCTGCGACTGCTGCTCGCCATTTGAAGATCAACATGAAGGGCGGCGACGATTTTGTGTCGGTCTTCCGCACCAGTTTCACAGGCAATGTCACCGCCAACATGGGTTCCGGCCAGGACATATTCAGTATGGGCGGCATCGTCACTCAGCAGGAAGTTGTGCTCGGCAACGTCAAAGTCAACCTTGGTTCCAATAGCAGTACTTTTCCCAGCACGGCTTCCCTGGGGTACATCGGCGTTGGCGGCAACGTGAACATTAAGGGTGGAAGTGGTAGACAGGATGCTTCCGTCACATACGCCGGAATTGTGAAGAAGCTGAGCGTGAACCTCGGGAAGGGAAACGACACGCTCACCATCCGGAACACTTCAGCAGGCTCGCATAAGCTCAATGGTGGTGGCGGCCTTGACGTGTTCCATGCTACTTCTCTCTTCGAATGGACTAACGAGACCAACTTTGAAGGAATCATCCAGCTGTAGCGACTCAGCTGGCGATACTCAGGTGTGTTAGCCACAGACGGAACACAGATTGGTTTGGCTGCTCGCGGGACCTGTGTTCAATCCGCGTTTCATCTGTGGCTTTATGCAACAGGCACTATCAGCGAACGAGACGACCGAGTCGGCGCCAGGTGCGGAAATCCGGGGCTCGGCATATACTCTCTCCAACAGCGGATGGAGAGGGCCATGGAATTCGCAGAACCAGACGAGATCACCGCGATTCTCAAGCGATGCCAGGATGGTGACGAAGCCGCGCGCAACGAATTGTTCTCGGCTGTCAACGATCGTCTGCGCGAATTGGCCGCGGGACTCATGCGCTCTGAGCGCGCTGAGCACACATTGCAGGCGACTGGGCTGGTTAACGAAGCCTGTGTCCGGATGCTCAAACAAGACGGGATTGACTCCATAGAGAACAGGCGGCACCTGTTCGCTGCAGCCACACTGGCCATGAAGAATGTCCTGATTGACCACGCTCGCAAACGAAACACCGCCAAGCGTGGCGGCGACAGACAACGCGAAGCACTGGACGTCGTGCTGGACCGCTTCGAAGCTGAACATGGCGTCGATTTCACCGCTCTCGAGGGTGCGTTAGAGAAGCTCAAGCAGCATTCCGAGCGACAGCATCAGGTCGTCACGCTTCGCTACTTCTCCGGTATTTCGCTGGTCGATACCGCTGAGTTGCTTGGTTGTTCAAAGTCGACAGTCGAAAGCGACTGGCGCTGGGCCAGAGCTAAACTGCATCGATGGCTTAGTGAGGCTGACTGACGTCACGCCTGGCTCGCATCGCTTCTATGCGGTTGTCAGTCTGACGGCAACGCTCGGTCGCGCGTTTGGCAGCAATCGGATTCGTGATAAGAAGGGGCAACAAAAAGTGCGGGATTCTTCAAGCAGTTGCTGACGCGTTTGCGCCATACCTTCAGAAGGCGCGATCCGGATGCCAAAACCGCGGCCCCTGCTGGCAGATATCGATTGAGGCAGAATACGCGCCAACCGGTCACAGAGTTAGGTCCAGTCTTGAGAAGCCATTATGAAAACCGAACTCGCGATAACGATCATCTGCGCAATGGCGGTTTCCCCCGTTGCCGCTGACAATGACGTCAACAAACGCGGCGTCGCGTTTCTGGAAACTCACTGCGCATCCTGCCACGGCGATGACAACGCCTACCCGGGCCTTGATGTCCGTGACCGGGAAACACTGCTGAAACCGACAATCGACGGTCAGGCGCCGTATCTGGTTCCCGGCGATCTCCAGAAATCACGATTGTGGCAGGTCTCGAAGAATCACTTGCCGAAGCAAATGCCGCCGGACTACATGGATCAGCCCACCGAGCAGGATTTCAAGGACCTACGAAAGTGGATTGAATCCGGGGCGGAGTTTCCCAAAACAGAGCGTCCGAGAAGGAAATTCCTCGGCGAAAAAACAATCGCCGAAATCGTCCTTGAGGACCTTCGAAAACAGCAAAAGAACCGTCAGCGACACACACGCTACTTTTCATTGCTGCATCTGTGGAACGATCCTCTTGTGCCGGACAGAGAACTCCGGCTAACTCGTGCCGCGGTCTCTAAGCTGATCAATAGCTTTTCCAGTCAGGCTCGGATTACTGTTCCGAAGCAGATAGACGAAGATGGGTTGGTACTTCGAATCGACTTGCGAGACTACGGATGGACGCAGCAACATCACTGGCTGCCGTTGTTGAATTCCTATCCCTATGGCCTGCTGGCTAAAGGTGAAACTGCCGATCGTCTCTACGACACAACCGGTTGTCAGATTCCCTACGTTCGAGCTGACTGGTTCGTACACACGGCTACTCGTCCCGCGTTGTACCATCGGCTGGTGACTTTACCGGACTTTCAGGGAATCCCTGAACGCGTCGGAACACTGGAGCGGTTGTTGGGAGTGAACCTTCAAACCAACTTTGACACCGACCGTCTTTGGCGAGCCGGATTCAGTGGCAAGAAGTCCGGAGTATCTGACCATAACCGGATTGTCGAACGGCACGATGCCAGGTACGGCTACTACTGGCCCAGCTACGACAGTGCGGGCGATCAGGGTCGCCAGAACTTCAGTCGGTTTCCGCTCGGGCCAAAGTTCCCTAATCGAGAAAACCTCGCGGCGTTTGACCATGATGGCGGAGAGTTCATTTTCTCGCTGCCAAACGGAATGCAGGCCTACATGTTGGCAACTGCAGACGGTAAGCGGATTAATATCGGGCCCGACGAAATCGTCCGAGATCTCAATCAACATGCAGGCACATTTCGCATCGTCAACGGAATCAGCTGCATGGGTTGCCATCAGCACGGCATGGTCCGCTTCGAAGATACCATACGGCCCCAATGGGAGGATCGCACCGGTGACACTGCCGATAAAGTGCGCCGATTGTATCCCAACAAAGAAACTATGAACCGCTTGGTGGACGCAGATGAAGCCCAGTTCATGCGAGCGTTCAGCGAAGCCTGTGGGGAATTCCTGAAGCAGGGTGAGGACGCGTCAAAGGACATCAAGAGCTTTCCCGAACCCATTACCACAGTTTCAAAGAAGTATGACCATGAGCTATTCCTGACGGATGTCGCTCGAGAGCTTGGGCTTCCGGATGTCCAGGCAGATGCCGATGCCGCTGGAATTGGTGCAACAGCTTCGGACCTTAGGACAATCATCAAGTTCAATAAGTCACTGCGACGTTCAGAACTGTTTCCGTTAACGGTCAACGAACCAATTACCCGCAAGCAGTGGGAGTCGGCGTTCCATGAGGTCTCACATGAGCTGGGCGTTGGGAGAGTGGTTCAACAAGAGCGGTTGAAAAAAGACGGCTCGGTTCCTGGCCTCTCACTGAGTCCCGTCGTCAATCTGGAACGCAGGCGTCGGGCAGCCGAACTGGTGCGTGAGATGCAGCAAATGCCGTTGTCTCGGTTCGTCAACGTTACGGCGTTCCGGAGCAGCGTAGACTATGTGTATCTGTCAGAACTCGAGCAGTCTGACGCACTGCGCTACAGTCGATTGAATGATCTGGCGTTGAGCTTTGCACTGCTCGGCGAGGTTGACAACGCCCTCGACTCGGCACCACGGGAATTCATCGACGGGAGCGGTTCATCGGTCGTCAATCCCGTGCGTTTCGCGGTTCTGGGGATTCTCGAACAGAGTGCTCCTGACAATCCAGCCGTAAAGAAAGCTGTTGCCAGTGAACTCGCTGCAATCACAAACAGACCCGGCGTCCGCGCCGCGCGGTTGTCTTACGAGCGGGGTCGACGCGACACATTCCGAGAGCATGGTCCGCGTCGCCTGGACAAGTTGAGAACCTTGGCACTGGTCGAAAAGACAGATGCATACATTCTGGCGGGCACCTTTCAAAGACAGCTTGCAGCGTTTCCTGGAACCTTTTCGGCAGAGCTTCTCAGAAATACCAACAAGGTTAACCTGACCGGCGATGAGCAGTGGATCTTGAATCAGGTCGACTCAGGCAAGGTCACAACGACCGAGTTAAAGTCAAAACTGGGCGACCGCGGCAGGACAGTTCAGGGGAGCGACACGGTCGGGCTTTGTGTTTACCTGGGGCTCATCCGAGCTGACGGTGAATTTCGAGAGGTGTTCGATTCGGCAACTCCTGGTGCAATCCTACACGGCGTTCAAGCGTTTCTGGATCTCGGCAAAGCAGCAGAGGCAGAGGCGGTCCTTCGGCAGTGTGCCAACCTTTCCGAGGGGACTCAGGACGCCGCTGATTGCTATTTCTCCCCTCATCGGTACCCACGGTCATTAGTTGCCTCCCCGAGTAACGTGCGGGGGCGTGAGGGAAATCCCATCGATTTCCATCATGTGCTTGGTCGACTAGGCCTGGAGGATGAAGCCCGGGCTACTAACAACGGTCTCGTATCATTCGACTACATTTTTGGGTTACTGGCAGACACTGAAGACGATTAAGGCTGAAGCTGTGGAAGACGAAGACATGCGCGGGCTTGTCTACCATAATATGTCGCAGAACAAAGCCGACTGAATGCGTCTATCTGGATCCGAGACGCAAACTCGTGGGAGTCTAAGATGGAAACAAACATCGATGAGTTGCTTTCGAAAGCAGCGTCGATGTCGGATGTCGATCGGGTAGCCTTCCTCGAAACGCTTCCGTCTGAGCAGCGAACGGAACTGGCACACTTCCTCGCGTCGGATGCGGCCGTGAGGGAGGCGGGACTGCTGGAACCTCTCTCGCTCAACGGGATGGGGCCAAAAGCCGTGACAGCCCCGACCACAATTCGTGATTACCAGCTTCTCAGGCGCATTGGCTCGGGCGGCATGGGTGACGTGTTCCTGGCGACACACGTCAAGCTTCGACGACAGGTTGCTCTCAAGCTTCTGCCGGCCGAGCGGATGAACGACGCCGATACGATTGCTCGGTTCGACCGCGAGATGGAAGCAATCGGGCAGTTTCATCACCCGAATATTGTCCAGGCACTCGACGCCGGCAACGAAGACAATCGCCACTTCCTTGCTCTGGAGTTCGTGGATGGCGTGGACGCCAAACAACTTGTGCAGTCCGAGGGGCGATTGGATGTCCCCGTAGCGTGCGAAGTCGTCCGACAAACGGCATTGGGTCTTCAGCACGCCCACGAAAAACAGCTGGTTCACCGCGACATCAAACCGTCCAACATTCTGCTGTCGACCGAAGGAGTTGTGAAAGTCGCGGATCTCGGACTCGCGCTACTGCCTCGTGACGGACAAATTACAGCCAGCGGCACATTCATGGGGACGCCTGACTTTGTCGCCCCCGAACAGATCCAAAACTCAAGACTCGCCGACGCGAGGAGCGATCTGTATTCACTGGGTGGCACGTTCTACTACCTGCTTTTCGGTCGAGCGCCATTCGACACCGACGAATACAGTGGCGTCCTGAACAAGATCAACGCTCACTCGAACGTGCAGCCCGAACTACCGCCCGACCGCGACCACCTGCCAGCTGAAGTCGCCAACGTCCTGATGCGATTGCTCGCAAAGGCACCCGACGACCGAATTCAATCTGCGGCTGCGCTTGTTGAGTTGCTGGGACCACATGCTGATGCGACACAGCTTCAGCGGTTGGTCGAATCGAGCAAGCGGGTTGCTGAACTGAAGAGCGCGACTCGCGACACATTGAGGCAGGCTTCGCGGTCAACGGATCCGCCGATGGCCCAGGATGTGACGGCCACCGATATCCTTACGACATCACCGAGCGGCATCGACGACGCTACTGTTCTTGAACAACCGTTAGTGCGCGAACCGTCGCGCAGACGCAAACAATGGAAGACGACAGTCACGCTCGGTGTTTTGGCGCTGGCGTGCGTTCTGGCCGTCAACTGGCAAAGCACGCTGCGAATCGTAACCGGCCGCGGCGTTCTCGTTCTGGCCAACTCGAGCGAAGACTTCGAGGTCACTGTCACACAAGGCGACGACAACAAGCCGGTCCAACTCATCGACCGCGTGACTGGTCGCGAATACGAACTTTCGATTGGCAGCGAATACCGAGTTCACGTGAAAGATCCGGAGTCCGGCTTGGAGTTCGACTCAGACGAATTCTCAATCAGTCGTAACGGACGGAAAGTCGTAGCCGTCTCGGCAGCCGATCCGAAAGCGACTAAGCGGCAGACGGAATCTGAAAACGTGATCGACTGGAGCATGGCAAACGGACTGCGTGCTATTTCGTTTGCCGACAGAGATAACCAGTCACACTTTGTTCAGGCAACGGACGAGCCCAGGAGGACACCACCGCCAGGCGATGAAATTGGTCTCTCAATCAGCACGGACATTCCCGGACGGGCGAGCGAGATTGTGAGGCGAATTCTGGTGGACTATCGCATCGGGCAGATCAACTTAGACAGTAGCAGTCCGATGGACGAAGCGTTCGCGGTCACCTTGAACCAGACGAATGCCCACTCACTAAACATATGGGGCCCGGCGCCGAACGACGTCCTGAGAAAGCTCAGTCCCAAAGCACTGGCGAGACTCATGTACCTGTCGCTCCGCGATGAGTCTCGCCCCGACGACGAGACTGTTCGACTGCTTGCTTCAAATTGCTCTGGCTTGTTGGGTCTGGACCTCGAGGCCACATCACTCGGCGACGAGTCGATCAAGTCGCTGGTGGAGTGGCAGCTACCCCGCGTGACTCTGAGCAATCCCTCGGACGAGATCCTGAGCGGTCTTTCGAAGCTGGTCGCCGTAAAATATCTGGGTCTCTTTTTGCGGCCTGGCTGCACGTACGACCTTAGGCAATTGCCGCCGAACTTAGAGAAGCTGCACATCTCGCCTGGGCCATCTCCCTCTGAGTTGGAAGCTCTGCGAACGTGTCCGAAGTTGCTAGGAATCTTGGGCGAAGTCAACGAGAACATGATCAATTGGACTCGCGATGACGCGACGTCGCCGTTTGCGGTTGAAGAAACTCCATAGGATCTTCCAGAACGAATCGGTCACAAATGTCCGACGGAATTGACAACCTTCTGGCCACCGCAGCTGCCCTGTCAGAGGCGGATCGGCACGCCTTCCTCGCCGCGTTGCCGGTTGAGACCAGGAACGAGTTGGAACTACTTCTCGATGCTGATCGCGCCGTGCAGCAAGGCAACTTGCTACAGCCAATCGCGGACGCGGAGCCTGACACAGCTATAGGCGAGGAAGGATCGCCCGAACTACCCGACCAAATTGGGCGCTACAAGATCCTTCAGGAGATCGGTCGTGGCGGAATGGGTTTGGTCTACATGGCCGAACAAACCGAACCCGTCAAACGCCGCGTCGCACTGAAAGTCATCAAGGCGGGCATGGACTCGAGAGAAGTCATCGCTCGTTTCGAGGCCGAACGTCAGGCACTCGCAATGATGGACCACCCCCACATTGCAAAGGTGTTGGACGCGGGCATGACCGACGATCGTCGCCCGTATTTCGTCATGGAACTCGTTCGCGGGATCCCCATCACGCGATACTGCGACGAGAACCGGCTCACGCCCGACGAACGATTGGAGATCTTCGTCAAAGTGTGCCGAGCGATTCAGCACGCTCACCAGAAGGGAATCATCCACCGCGACATCAAACCGACCAACGTTCTTGTTGGGCTGGCTGACGGTGAACCGTTTCCAAAGGTCATTGACTTCGGGCTCGCCAAAGCCCTCCAGTCGAAGAGCCTGACTGACAAGACCTTGTTCACGCAGTTCGGTCAGGTCGTTGGCACGCTCGAATACATGAGCCCCGAGCAGGCTGAGATGGATATCAACGATGTCGACACCCGCACCGACGTGTACTCGTTGGGCGTGCTCCTTTACGAGTTACTTACCGGCTCAACTCCGATTGGTCGCGAGCGCGTTCGCGAAGCTGGCATTCAACGAGTCTTTAAACTGATTCAGGAAGAAGACGCGCAGTTGCCCAGCAGCCGGCTCAGTGATTCAGGCGATGCGATCACTGGAATCTCAGAGCAGCGAAGAACAAATCCGAAGCGATTGGGTGCCATCCTGAAAGGCGATCTCGACTGGATTGCCGTCAAAGCCCTGGACAAAGATCGAAAGCGACGCTACGAAACGGCTTCGGAATTGGCTGCGGATATCACTCGTTATCTTTCTGACGAAGCGATTGAGGCACGACCACCCAGCATCAGTTATCGCTTGCAAAAGGTCTGGAGCAAGCACAGGGGCAAGGTCATTGTTGGCGGATTGCTACTTGGTTCGCTGGTTGCCGGTCTGGTCGGAACCGGAACGATGTGGTTCCGAGCATCCGCTGCTGAGATCACCGCCAACGAAGAAGCGGACACCGCAAAGCGTGAACGCAAACGAGCCAACGACAACGAACAGGACGCAAAGCAGCAGGCGGCCCGCGCGGATCATGAAGCGGAAGAGGCCCGTGACGCTGAAGCGGCCGCAACGCTTCAGCTTGCGATTGCTCGATGGGATCAGGGTCGAGTTGCCGAAGCCTGCCACCTACTGGAAGAGATTCCGGTTCAGTATCGAAACACCGTTGAATGGCACTACTGGCGCCCTCGCGTTCTCGGGAGTGACCTGACTTTCTTTGGCGCGCACCGCGACGTGGCTTTCAATTCTGATGGGACACGGCTGTTGACCGCGGGGCGTTATGCAAGGCTGTGGGATGCCACATCAGGGCAGTTGCTGCGGACTTATGACGATCAGGGAATTGTCATGAGCGTCGCATTCAGCGCTGATGGCACGCAGGTGGCTTTGGGTGGTGATCGCCAGGACATCAGACTATTCAGCACCGAAAGCGGAGAGGAACTGGGGACGTTCAAGGGACATACCATAGCTCCACACCACATTGAATTCAGCCCGGATGGGTCTCGTGTCTTGTCGAGTGAACCGGACGGAAAATCGAGGCTGTGGGACACACGCAGTTTCACAGAGGAGCTTGTCCTTGATTCGCGTTCAAGTACGTTCAGCCCGGACGGCAGCCTCATCGCGGCGGGTTTTGCGGACAGCACAATCCGTTTTTGGGACGTGGAGTCGCGTCAGGAAATCGATGCGAAGAAAATCCAAACGCCTGCCGTTAACCGAATCGCGTTCAGTCCGGATGGTCGACA
The DNA here is from genome assembly GCA_045105495.1 of Planctomycetaceae bacterium. Classification (GTDB taxonomy): domain Bacteria; phylum Planctomycetota; class Planctomycetia; order Planctomycetales; family Planctomycetaceae; genus CAYNWT01. The sequence goes on along the minus strand of JBGCDN010000008.1, from coordinate 307 downwards.
GATTGCAGGTGCGTTTCATGATGGCATTCTGGTGATGCATGTGGATTCCGGTAAGGAGATTCACAGACTGGAAGGGTACGCGTTTGCCTTTAGTCGCGACGGCGGGCGAATCACATCGGCGAGCCGTGATCGAACCGTGAAGGTCTGGGAACTGACGAACGGTCAGGAAACGATGTCTTTCAAAGGTCACACGGAAACCGTGAATCGGGTGAGGTTCAGTCCCGACGGCCAGAGGATTGCGTCCGCGGGTCTTGATGGCACCTGCAAAGTTTGGGATGCCGTAAACGGTCAGAACTCCAGAACTATC
>JBGCDN010000007.1:0-6420 GCA_045105495.1 Planctomycetaceae bacterium | reverse complement strand
CGTCGAAACCAGTGTTGCCGATGCGACGGACTCCAGCACTTTCGAAGACGAGATGGATGCTGTACTAGTCGATGTTCCATGCAGCAACTCCGGCGTTCTCGGCAAACGCCCGGAAGTCCGATGGCGACTGCGACCTGAAGAGCTCCCAGAACTCAACGAACTTCAAGGCGTCATGCTGGAAGCTGCGATCGAGGCGGTAAAGGTCGGTGGCCGGATTGTTTATTCCACGTGTAGCTGCGAACCCGAAGAGAATGCACTCCTGATTCAACAGGTTCTGCAAAACCGATCCGATGTCTCGCTGATCGAAGAGCAGCACCACTTACCGGGTCAACCCGGCGACGGAGCCTACCAAGCGCTTCTCACGCGGTCGGCCTAACCGCGTGCGGTTGATCGGCATCGTCGCGTCGTTACTCAATTGAATCTTGCAGTACACGATTGATCTCGCTGGCAATCCGATTCGCGCCAAACGGTTTCTGAAGAACCGCATCTGGATCTTCATCGACATCAAGATCACGACAATCCGAAATGTTTCCGCTGCAGACGATTGTAGGTAATTTCGGCTGTCGTTTTCGAATCTGCTTGAGAACCTCTCGGCCACTCATCTCAGGCATCTTCCAATCCAACATCACGACATCGAACTGACTTGTACTTAGGGCACTCAGTCCGGTCTTGCCATCAGCCGCAGTTGCCACCCGTGCTCCAAAACTCCTAAGCAGACTCGCAAGCGCATCGCGGACGATGTCTTCGTCATCGATAATCAAAATGTGGCGTCCATCAAGTGAACTCAGCCCGGGGGCTGTAGTGGGTGATTGATGGGCAGGCAGCGATGTCGCTGGCAAGAGAATCTTGAATTGCGTACCGACGCCTTCGTGACTTTCACATTCAATCCGCCCATTGTGCTGCTGGATAATCCCTTCAGCCATTGCCAGACCAAGCCCCGTGCCTTTGCCTTTCTTGCTGGTAAAAAACGGCTCGTAGATCTTGGACATCACGTCTGCTGACATGCCTTGCCCAGTGTCTGAAATTACAATTACGACATAGTCCTCAGTCGAACCATCATCGAGATTTTGTGTTTGCGAACACGTTCGAACCTCGATCGTGCCGGGGCCGCTTATCGCATCGACGGCGTTCAATCCGATGTTAAGAAGTACCTGTTGAATCTGTGTTTCATCAACGAGGACGTGAGGAAGGTTTTCACCTGGATCATGGACCAGCAACACATCGCTGTTAAGCGACGGTTCAACCAAGGCGAAAGTCTGCTTTACAATGTCATTCACTCGACACGGCTTAAGTTCCAGTTTCGTGCGCTTGGAAAACCCAAGAAGTTGACGGACAAGGTCCGCTCCGCGATCAGCTGCATCAGAAGCAACTTCGAGATACTCTTTCACATCCTTCACTGTTGTTGAGTCTTTCAGCATTGCCAAATCAAGACTGGCAGTAATGCCCGTGAGCAAATTGTTGAAGTCGTGCGCGAAGCCGCCAGCAAGTTGCCCAACCGCTTCCTGCCGTTGCGAATGAACTAATTGTGACTGCAGTCGATCTCGCTCAGTAACATCAGTAAAGACCCAGATCCGTCCCAGTATTTCTTTGGATGGCTGAAGACTGACGGGAGCCGAATAGACGCTCAACACACGCGGTGACGGCTGCTTTAGTTCGAGTCGGACGTCGTCCACTGTCTCATCTGACTTTGGCAGTTGAAGCCAGCTGTGAACGAATTCAGAGCTATCATCGGATCGCAGTCGATCTGCAATCTGCTCAGCAGTGACTACAGCATCAACCGGCAGTCCGAAAAATCCCCTCACGCTTCGGTTCGCATGAATGACGGATTGGTCTTCGCCGAGCACCAGGACACCGTCGCGAATCGCTTCGTACGAGGCGCTCAATTCGGCTGCCAGCTTTCGTAGATCACGTCGACGGGCTCGTATCTGAGACATGAGCCACCAGCCACCGGTGCCGCAAAACAGGCACATTGTTGCAAGTCCCGAAATCAGCAAAGGGGAGTCTGTAATTGTGCCTGACCTTTGAGTCACAACGATGTCATCCAGAGTCGCGACGCGAACATCGAACTGCTTGTCCGTTGCGACAAAAGTACTGGTTCCAGTCAGAACTAGCTGCGTTGCAGTGTCCAAGTCCAAACGATGAATATCAGGCAGACCAGTGAGCGCCTGAGCCGTGTATGCCACGCCGTCGTCGAGTAGTGATAGAACCAGTCTTCCGCCGACGTACTCGTGACTGACAAGCTTTCCGCGAACTCGAATACGATTTGACTCGAGCTCATCGCGAACAACCGTGGCAGCTTTGTTGATTGGAGGAACAGGCAATGGCCGGCTTGTTTGCCACACAATAACCCTTGCGAATAGCGAACCATCAACCGGCGTTCGCACACCACTCACCATCACGATATCGCCCAGCCGAACTTTCAGCCGCTCGTTGTTGTGCACGTATGTGCCAGCTGAGTCCTTCTCGATGAAGAACCCCGCCCCCTCAACCAATGTGATCTGTCCCTCGATGGAAAACTCGGTCGCAGGCTTATCCCGCCAAATCTCATGTGCATTTCGGGACGCAACGATCCGCAGGGGAGCCTCCGGAGGCAGCTGAATTTTTAGATAGCCAGCCGGACTGGCCAGCTGCAACTTGACGCCTTCAACACGATCAGGATCAAGCGCAAGGTTTCCCTCTATGCCAACTATAGCCCCGACGTATTCGGCTGCCTGCCGCCGATGCATCTGCTTTCCGTAGCAAACTGTGAAATCGCAACGTTGGTCACGGCAGTAGAATATGGTCTCACTCGGATTGATCTGGGCACCATAGATCTCGGCTTCTCCTCGAACCCAAACACATTCAGACTCACCTGGAACCAAGTCTGCAAAGTCGACATACCGCGGAAGGTCGAGTCTCTTCGTGCCAAGGATCGTAACCGAACTCGCCCGAAGCGTATTTCTGGTTCGGCCTCGTTCTGTTGTGCCCACAATTCGAACGTGCGTTCCCGGCTTAAGAAACTGTCGCGGTTGCCGAACAAAAATGAATTCGCCGTCCGAGCCCGCGAAGCAGGACGCCCCGTCGGTATCGCAGTAATAGATCACGCACTCGATCGAAACGGGTCGACCTTTACCTGCCTGCTTCGGTGGAAGGGCTATCAAATCGTGAACTGATGCAACCTCCACCGAAGGGATGTCCGGCATCGTTACCGCAGCGACAGTCGCGAAGTAGAAGGAGAGCAAGAACATATTGGCGAGCACCTGAATTCAAAGTGGCTCCGTCAATATACCCTTGTTCGCACATGTTTCGAGTCTTCATTGACCTTGCGAACTTTTCGGCACGTGTTTTGGTTCCTGCCGATCACACGAGACACCAATACACCCGCCACTCAACCGAGGAGTGACGAGTTATTACCGACCAGCCGTGGTCCAACCCGTGAGGGCTTTTGGAACATCTGAAGTTTCACCTCGTTCAATCCACTTGCTGACCGGGTAGCAACTACGAATCATTTGACGATGACGCACCGATCGTGATGACGAAGGCTCTGGAGCAACCTGAGTCATGCTGGTGAGGTGCCGCTCATGAACCGGTCGAGTTAGCGATGTCGTACGAACTGGCTTGGATTCGACTTCGCCTTGAAGCATCGCAATGAACCGCGACGACGCTTTGGGAATGACAACAATCTTGCTGGCCTGATCCGAATTTCGAGGACGGATAACGATCGTCACTTCAGCGCCGGCGCCCATCTCGTTGGCTCGCTGTTGCAGATTCGCGCCGTTGAGAGCGTAGGGAATTTCGTGGATAGTCTCGCCAATCCCGACGTTGTTCTCGACGGTCTCAAAACTTCCTTCAACGCTTTGATCGAACGCGGAAGCATCGGACATCGCAAACTCATCATCTGTCCGACCTACTTCGCCGAAGCCAGACTCTGGAGCCCCTAAGGCTCCGACAGAATCTTTAATACCTGGTACATCCGTGATTTCCTGAAGAAATCCGGTCGAACCAAAGCCATCATTGCTCGCGAACAAACGCTGTCGGTCACTTCGATCAGCAGCGAGGACTGGATTTCCCTGAGCATACACTTCCAACATGTTGTACTTCTTCAGCATTGTGAAGATGGCCCGATTGCCGGCGTAGAGACCATGGTTCCCTTTTCGGTCGGCTGCACTGCAAACGCCAATGACGCGTCCCGCCGAATCAAACAAAGCTCCACCTGATCGACCGTGCTCAGGAGCGTGATTCGTTTCAAGGTTGTTTGGTCCATCGTAAGAATCCACACCCGAAAGCCTTGCTCCTTCACGCGTTGGTTCTTTGCCGTTGTTGCAGCCGATGCTAAAGACAGACTGCCCTTTTTCGGGCTTCTGCGTTGGAGGAACCACCTCTGCGATAGGCAGTTTCATGCTGGTCGGAATCGTGATGAGTCCAACGTCAGGATTAATGTCGTGACCGACAACCTTCCCATGGAACGTCTTGCTCTTACCATTCAGGAATACATCGACCTGAACCTTCGGGTTGGGACCAGCCTGATCCATGATGTGAGCACATGTCAGAATAATGCTGCGACCGCGCTGGCTATGGACGATGGTTCCAGAACCGAATTGCACCTTCCCATCGTAGGTCACTCGAATGCGAACACTGGCTGCCATCGCTCCGTTCGCAACAGAGTCTGGCACACGTTCCGGTTGCTGACCAAGAACCACAGTTGGCTCAGCTGGTTCGGACTTCTTGTCGCGGTTGAACAGGCGATCGAACAAAGTGCCTTTCGCGTCGCCTGACTTCTTGGCAACAGGAGCAGGCTTGGTCTTCGCCACCTGCCGCATCGCTCGATCCATGATTCCTTTGAGATCGCCAACTCGTTCGGTCCCGGCGTCTCGCCATTGTTCCTTGCCGTTGACAAGCAGAACAAAGGTCGGAACAAAACTTACACCGAATTGACGTGACATCGCGGGATCGCGTGAGATGTCGACCTGACGAATCGGGTAGCCCTGCCGTCGAAGATTGTCCAATTGCGGCTGAATGGTCTTACAGGGACCACAATACGGGGCAGTGAAATCCAGCAAGACGACATCGTCCGCAGCTTGGCAAACTGATGGGACGACGACTAGCAGAACGGCGGCCAGCGTTCTCATAGGAGGCTTCCTTGCCCTGATGTTTTGAAAGATCGCCAACGCCAGATTGCACAAATTACAACACGAGACTGTCAGCATCCTTGCTGAACAGACTGGTTTTTGGGCAAAAGGCGGGTGGGAAGGCGTCTAAATGTGAGTTGAGGCGCTCGAGGGAGTGCGATTGAGAAGTGAACTCACAACCAATGCATGTGCTGTGCCAAATCGGCTGGAACTGCCGGTGTAGCCTTCAGGCCGGGATGAATTCTAAACTGCGACGAATCAAACACACACTCCCCCGCCCAACGGACAGCTCTTCGATGATCAGATTTTCGCGCAGTGCCCTGGTACTTCTTCTGGCGACCTCTTTCGTTGACGCTCAAGACAAGAAGTTCGAATACCCATGGGCTGCAAAGCAGACTGCCGACGGCGCGAAGCTGGAGTACATTCAGGGCACGCCGGTCATGTTTCTATCAGGAACGCCAAAGCAGATTGGTCGCCAGCAAGCAGAACTCGCAGGCCTTCAAATGAAACCGCTCGTCAAAATGCCAAAACGTGCGGTGGCAGAAATGGGCGCGTCGAAGCAATGGCCGTTCATTGTGTTCGCCGCAAACAACCTCATGAAACAGGCGCCCAAAGATCATGTCACTGAATTGAAAGAACTGATCGAAGTTGGACAGCACGATTATCAGTCGTTGATGGTCGGCAACGGCCTCATTGAACTGCGACGAATGGGTGGCTGTGCGTCGTTTGTCGTGATGCCGGAAAAGAGCAAATCCGGAAAGCTGCTGTTCGGTCGGAACTTCGACTTTCCAGACTTCGATGTTCTGCACAAATACCACTGCGTCTTCGTAGTGAAGCCAACCGGCAAGCACGCCTTCGTCTCGATCGGCTATCCTGGTCTCGTTGGTGTCATCTCTGGAATCAACGATGCGGGCCTGGCGGTTGCCACTCTGGATGTTTATCGAACAGGCGACGGTTCACCGCAGTTCAATGCCATGGGCTGCCCCCTCGCAATGACTTACCGCCGGATCCTGGAAGAATGCACAACCGTGGCCGAAGCCCAGAAGATTCTCGAAGAATCGCCTCGAACAACTTACATGAACCTCGTCGTCTGCGACGCCAAGACCGCGCGGACGTTTGAACTATCGCCCAAGCAGGTGGGAGTTCGAGAACCGGAAGATAGTGTTCTAGGTTGCACGAATCACTTTCGCGTAAAGGGCATGTTCGCCAACGAAACGTGCTGGCGTTACGACGCCTTGAAGAAACTACGAGAGAACACGCCACAGTTCGACGTGAAGTCTGTCCACAAAGCCATGCACGCAGTGAACCAGGG
>JBGCDN010000006.1:0-4000 GCA_045105495.1 Planctomycetaceae bacterium | reverse complement strand
CGCGGGCGTTCTCAGAGATTTCAGAAACCGCCTAAACCCTGCAAATACAGGGAATTGCATCCTCTACGAGCCCCGGATCGGTCCGGGCCCCCCTTCGTTTGTAACAGACGCCTGATTGCCCCGTACGAAACGCGACGTCGTCCGCAAACTCGGGTAGGTCATACATGCGAACATTAGGCTGGTTCCCAATCGTATCTCAGCGTTTCCGCAATGTCTCTCGCCGGCGGCGACTTGCGATCACTAACGATACCGAAGCCCTTGAAGACCGTGCGCTGCTAACGGTAATTACCAGCGAACAGACGATTGTCGCTGACAACGTTAGCCAGTTCGCTCCCGGCGCACCGGGAAAGATTGGGTTCGACAAATTCCTGGGCGCGCAATTCAACACGGGGACGAAGTCGGTTGGTGGATTCGAACTGGGAACCGGAGTCGAGGCAAGATTCGGGCTTCATGGCAAAGTTGGATTCCAGGTTGGTGCGTTTGTCAATCCGGGTTCGGTGAACGCGATTAGTGACATCGCATTGCAGACAGACATCCCCGATGAAGTGATGCTGGGTGACGTTGTCATCGGTACGTCGGTTGAAACATGGGGCGAAGCCTTTGAAACAGAGTCGCCATCATTGGGTGGCTATGCAGATTTGGTTGCTGAGATTGGTGGCATCGCAGAACTCGAATGGTCTGTGCTGGGATGGGGCGACACCATTGGTGGTCCCTTTGGATTGGACCTTGGCCAGGAACTGTTCGCAATCAACCGAAATGATGATCGCCAGTTCCGCCTGCTGGGAGAACGCGCAGAAGTCGGCGGCGAGATTGAGAAGGAAACATCGAAGAACCCGCCAACGTCACTGAAGATAATTTACGACCGACTGGACCCGAACCGTGACGATGCGTTTGAGGCATCTGTCTGGTCAGTACTCGGCGACGACACGAAAGGCCCAACACTCGAAAAACGCCTCGGTGAAATGACGGTCGCAGCTCCAAAGATCTATCTGAACGATGCTCAAGCCGATGCGAATGGTCATCTTGCAGCATCAGGTGAGAGCGATCTCGCAACACTGAAGTTCGATGTCAGTCCGCTTATCGGACAGGCAGTTGGCATAGGAGCCGGGCTTGGCACTACAGCTATCGACTTTGGAATTGGTCGAGCAGAAATCACAACTGTGAAGATGGATGTTGGACCAGAACTCGCCCTGCAGCAGTCTGCCGAAGTGACGCCGCACAGCATGGTGACTTACGAATTTAACAATGAAGTCGAAGTCACGTTGACAAACCTGGCAACCGGTGTCGATCGCATGCCAACAGACAACATTGGCGATCCCAATAAAGTGACATCTGTTCGTTTCGACCCAACTCTCGAAGAGTTCAGCGTGAACTTCACCGGGCAACCAATCGTTGTGCAGCCCACCTGGGACTATTCACTTCAACTGCACAACGACATTGATCTCGCCGTTCAGCTTGGAGGCCGATTGGAAGTTGGCAAGCTGGATATGACCGTCGATTTTCCATGGCCGGTTGGCACACAAAGCTTCACGTTGGGACCGCTGTACTCACTGCCTTTCCAGCAGGATCTCGGTTCGTTCGACGTGTTCCAGGACACGTTTACCATCGCACAGGAATCAGTTCAGCTGGAACCATTCACCATCGGTGAAGGTTACATGCTTCCGGAAGACGCACTGGTAGTCTCTACGCATGGCGACATCGCATGGACTGAAGCAAACCCCGAAATCAGTTTGCGGCAGGCCATTCTGAATGCCAACGAGAAAGATCGTCAGGAGGAGCTGGCCGGACAGAACAGCGAACAAAACGTGATCTACCTGGACTCTGGCGAGTACACACTGACCGACAACGTTGGCTCCAGCGCGGGAGACTTGGATATCACGGATCGCGATCTGAAGATCGTTGGAACCGGCAGCACAATCATCAATGCGGAAGGCATCAACGATCGCGTGTTTGACGTATTGGTTGGAGCCGGGCTTACGCTGGAAGGCGTGACCATTTTCGGAGGCGGCACATCAGGTGAGGCAGACGAACGAGATGGCGGTGGAATACGAAACCACGGTGCTGTCGTCGTGATCGATTCCGGGTTCAAAGACAATGCCGCGTGGGATCGAGGTGGTGCAGTGTACAACGCCGCCGGGGCGACATTCTCGATGGTAGGTAGTCCTGCTGATGGATCCGATCCATTTGGTCAGAACGAGGGCATCAATCCGGCAGGAGCCCAGGGCAACTGGACTGTTAGTCCGGGTTTGGGCGGTGGCATGATCTACAACGAAGGCGTAGCTGTCTTCGATTCCGTTCAGTTTCAGTACAACAGCGTGAACACGACAAGTGGACGAGGCGGTCAGATTTACAACGACGGGCAACTTACGCTCGTCCGAAGCAACATCAGTGGAAACATAGGATTTGACGCAGGGCATGGCGGCGCGATCTACAACGCGGCTGCCGGGCAACTGACTGTTGAAGCCACTTCGATGTCCTACAACGGAGCGTCACAAAATGGCGGAGCGATCCTGAATAATGCGAACGGTGCATCTGGCGGGTTCATGGAGCTGACGAACGTCACCATCACAAACAACTCGACAGCCGGCACCGGTGGCGGTATCAGCACGACTTCCTTCGCGACAATCCATAACACCATCGTCTCCGGAAACAGTGCAAGCAACGGACGCGACGACATTAACGGGCGGCCAGAGTCTCTTGGGTACAACCTTGTCGGCGATGTGACAAACAGCACCGACTTTCCTGTGGGCAATGTGCCGGGCGGGAACAACGTCTACAGCACGGCCCCAAAACTCTCAGAACGCGAACGCCTTGGAGGAGTGAATTTCTCCATCCTCCCTCACTGGGACAGCCCCGCTGTCGGCGCTGGCGATCCGGATGCCAACAACCTTAGCGACCAACGCGGATACGCTCCCGAGGGTACGCCTGATATCGGCGCGACGCAGTTCATTGAGAACTTCACGATTGGCAACTTTGCCGACGATTGGCAGACGTGGAACAGGAGCCGTGTTGGCAACCCAACGCTGCGAGACGCTGTCGTCATTTTGAACGAACAAGGTGGCAGTGCCGCCAAGTCGATCAATCTCGCAGAGGGAAGATTCGAACTGCGGGTACCAAACACAGCTTCTGACGACCGCTTCGGTTCGCTCGACATCTACACAAACATCACGATTACCGGCGTGGGTCCGGAGTCGATTGTTGATGCGTCAAAGATTGGTGATCGCGGATTCTTCGTTCGCGACTCGGGCCACCTTTCGCTGAACAACCTGACTGTTACGGGTGGAACTGCATCGGAAGGTGGTGGAATTCTAAACGAAGGCACTTTGAATTTGGCACAAACGATCGTCCGCGAAAACACTGCATTAAGAGGTGGTGGGGGAATCTCGACCAGCAACGCCGGGACAACAACCGTCTTCAATTCCGTAATCGACAATAATCTTGCCTGGATGGGTGGCGGACTGATGGTTCGAGGCGGCAACTTGGTTGTCGATTCATCGACGATCTCGAACAACAACGCTGAAGGACAGGGCGGCTTTGCCGGATTGCGAAACGGCGGGGGCGGCGGTGGTGCAGCTGGATTCGGCGGGGCGTTGGCCGTCTTTGATGGCGGGGACGTGGAGTTCCGAAAATCGACGGTCTCAAACAACGCGGCGATCGGTGGTGATGGCGGTGGAGTTTCTGGTGGCGAGACAATTCTGAATTCTGTCCACGTTGCGATGAATGGATTCTCCGACACCGGCTTTATGGGAGGAACCGGTGGCGGACCAGATGCTCCTGTGGGTGGTTGGTGGGAAGGCGGCGACGGCAGTTCTGGCAGTTCGGTTTTAGAGACCTACCGGGTCAACCGTGGTCAGGATGTGACAGATTTCGGAACCGGTGGAGGCGGCGGGTCGGGTGTTCCCCTTAGAAGCGGATTCGCGCTGGGCGTTCACACTATCGATAACAAAACAAATGGCGGTTCTGCATTCGCGGGCGGTGGTGGAGGCGGAGGAGCAGGCGC
>JBGCDN010000005.1:0-3769 GCA_045105495.1 Planctomycetaceae bacterium | reverse complement strand
GCCCAAAGCCTTCATCTCAATCGAAGGATTCGATTGACCGGGTTCACGCAGGTAGGTGAGCACCAACACGTTGGGATACGTGGTGGATGAAGTCTGTTCGAAACAACCATGAGGCATCCGGAAGATGGAATCCATGCCTTCCACAACCTGACTGAACCCACCGGGGTAGATCTTCACAAACAGATCGTTACCGCCTTCGATGGCGTTTGCAGGGATGTTCAGAACCTCGTTTGCTTCGCCAACCAACTTCGCGTTCGCCACGAGTTCCTGACGATCGCCATCTGGTTCGACTCGGACGGTTCGTTCAACAGCATCTGCCAGAACATTGCCTTTGGCCTTGATCGTCATCGCATGACGACCGGGCTTCAGCACCCGTATCCGGAAGCTTGAACGCAGAACTTCGTTCGCAGCCGCTTCAACAGACTTTGATGGTTCATCGTCAACAAACTCAAACCAATCACCTTCACTTGCTTCCAAGACAATCGTTTGCGGTTCGTTCAGGTAGTTGAAGATGGAGATTGGAATGGAAATCTCATCGTTCTGCGTTAGCTTCACTGGCATCTGAATGTCGACAAAGAAATCCTGAAAGACACGAATTCCGTCTTGGAACGAACCCATCCGTCCCGTGACATCAACAGCACTACCAGCAAGTCGCCATGTCGTGATGGAATCTGCAAGCGGCACGCTTAGCTGCGCTTTACCAGATGCATCCGTCAGCAATTGTGGCTGCCAAAGAAGTGTCTCCGGGAAAAAGCGACGCACACGTGGTTCGGGCTGAGTCTTCCCGCCATCAGCAAGGACGCTGTCGATTGCGAAGTTATAATCCATTCCGAGAACTGGTCCGCCTGGAGCCATGGAATCAACCATGAATGCCTCCATCGTTCCACCCGTGAGATTGACATCGAAACCAGCGTCTCGCGAAGCCTGCTGGACGCTTGGGATCGACAGGGCAAGGCCGCCAAACAACACAAGGGGAACACTTTGATGCAGGCAAAGTGAGACCAGCTTTGCGAACCAAGTCTGTCGCTGAATCAGAACGTTCCGGAGGAACCCAACAAAGCCGAGACAAAAGAAGAACGTTGCCCCACACACCAATAGCCTCGATTGATCCGCATGCCGGATCGCACCGGAATCAATGCGTTCAGCGAGTGCCTGTCCAAAACCAAGTAACACCATGGCCACGTAGAGTGCGGGAACGATCCAGATGACACGCCGCAAGAGCGGAGCGAGTTCAAGGATACGCGGCAACCTTCGGATGCGAACAATGGGTCCAACGATCAACGAAAGGCCAACGCAACACACAATGCCCAGAGCCAGCGCAATCAGTACCCCGTTGTTAGTCCCACTGGCTTCTAACACATACACAGCAGTTGGAATCGCTGCTACCGCCACCACGCTCATCCAGTACAGCAGACGCATTTCACTGCGGAACACCGAAGCGACACTTTCCCCAACATCCCTCGCCCGATAACCGAGTCGAGTGATCGAGTAGATTGCAAAGATGCCTGCCAGAATCGCAAATACCGCAAATGGAGTGTTGCTAAGCAACCGAATTAGACTTCGCTTATTCTCCCTCTGAGACTCATCAATGGTTCGCTGCCGGGCTCTCAGCGCCTCACCACCAACAGCTACGGGGGCATCTGCGTCTGTAGCTTCCGCCGCAGAGAACCGAACAACCTGCGCTTCAGCAACTTGATCCTCTTCCAGTTCGCCACCGCGAGTGAACTCCCCGCCCGGCCGCGTGATGAACTGATAACGTGGCTTCAGCAATTCTTCCTGAACCAGAAAGTACATCTCTTCCAAGCCTGGCCGCGAGTCATTCAATGCGAAGACAGCTTCGTCCACGATCGCCAAACTCAGAGCCGCCTCGACGGGATCGCCATTCTTCGATTGAACCAAAAAGTTCACCATCGCCTGCTCGGCTGGCTTGTATGTTTCAGCATCAAGCGTGGCAGTCACCTTTAGCTCATCAACACGGCGAACTTGAATGACTTTGGTGTCACGAGCAATCCGGCCGCTGGGTTGGACGCAGTATGCCTGAACCTGAACCGTACCCAGCACATCTGCTGGAAGATCAAGCGAGTACTGCCCCTTGTTGTTGGCCAGGTCGATAGCCGTTGTCGCCAATGATCGACCGTTGCGAATCACATCAACGAACGCACGCTTGGCCGGTGTTCCAGAGAACACAGTCAGTTTTGCCGTCTGCCCCTGCTTGTAGATCGCTCGATCCGTTCGCAGCAGCACGCTGTCTGTTGCACTACCCATCCTTAGATTCTTCACAGCACTGCCGGTTACACCCGTTGCTTCCACGCGAGCCGTAAGAGTCAGTTTCAAGTCGCGACGTTTCGGAGTGAGCTTGACCTTACCGATACCAACTTCGTTCGTCGTTACTTCGGTTCCAGCGTGCGTTGTGACGGTTGTTTGAACCGGCGTCCCATCGGGAAACGCAGTCATGATGTACAGCGTGTTTTCTACGCCCGGAACCAGTTCGCCACTTTCCGGGAACACTTCGATTCGCAAAGGAGACTTGGCCACGATACGAGACAGCGATTTCGTGTTCGTCTCACCGGTCTTGTCAGTCACACTGGCAAGGAAGAACACCTCGGCGTCACCACCGTTGGCTTCAGTGCCAACCAACCGATCTTTCAGTTGGAAGTTCGCTTCGAACAGACCTTCAGCGTTCGTCTTACCCGTCACTGTTTGGAATACACTCCGACCGGCGACCTGATCGGCCACTTCAATCCGAACATCAGCTCCGGCTGTTGGTTTGCCGAAGGTGTAATCCGCATTCAACGTGAGTGTTACGTCGTCACCCGGCGCGTAGTAGGTACGATTCGACTTCAAAGCCACTCGAAACTTTGGCAACACATAGTGTTGAACCTTCACAGTTCGCTCAGACGTGGTGTCGCCAACAGTCACGGCAATCTGGTAATCACCTTCGTTGACCTGATCAGCCAGTTTGAAGTCAGAAGCGGCGATCCCGAAGTCGCTTGTTTCTGGTCGAGCAGCAAACACTTTGTTGCCTTTGCCATCGCGAACGACGAACTCAACGGCCCGCTGTTTGGCTGGGGTCATTGAATCGACATTCAACGACAACGCTCGCATGTGAATGGTTTGCCCAGGCTGATACAGCGGTTTGTCCGTGCTGACCATCGTGCGATAAGTTCGGGCAACAGTGATCTTCTGAGTCGCAGCCGCCTCGCCCGTACTGGCCGTCACACTGACGTTGAACTGATAACTGCCCTCTGCCAGTTCCTGATCCAACTCTGCTGAGATATCCACAATACCATCGTCGTCTGTCTTCACGGTCGCGACATGCTGCGAACTATCCTTGCCAGACAGAACCACGCTGACCTCCGCATTCGCCAACGGTTGGTGAGATCTTCCGTGTCGAACCAAGACGCGCAAGGTAGCGTCATCACCCGGCGCGAAACGGGGCCGAGTGAACAACATCACCTCTGTCGGATCAGCCTGAGCTTGCGAGATGAACCAGGCGTTGCCACCAACTCCCACAGCAAAGACCAGGACGATAGCAGCAGTCAGCTTCCAGAATTGCCGACCAAACAACCAAGGCCAATCGCGTTCAGGACGCCCGACGGTTGCACCCGCAGAAGTCGATTCCGGCATAGACTCGCCACTGACTCGTTTCAGAACCGACTGAACCAGCACTTCATCGTCACCCGGACCACCGGTTCGAGCGAATTCGCGAAGCAATCCGTCAACAGCCTCATTGACTTCAGACAGGTCAACGGGCGAATCGTTGTCTTGT
>JBGCDN010000004.1:0-3768 GCA_045105495.1 Planctomycetaceae bacterium | reverse complement strand
GACTCGCCACTGACTCGTTTCAGAACCGACTGAACCAGCACTTCATCGTCACCCGGACCACCGGTTCGAGCGAATTCGCGAAGCAATCCGTCAACAGCCTCATTGACTTCAGACAGGTCAACGGGCGAATCGTTGTCTTGTGAGTGATCGCTCATACCGAAGCCTCCAGAGTCCGAGTAATACAGTCGGCCAGATTTTGTCTTGCTCGCTGTAGGCGTTTGCGGATTGTCGCTTCTCCGATCCCAACGCGGTCAGCGACCTCTGCACCGCTTAGCTTCTGCAGATAAAACAAGCTGACAGCCTGATGCAGCATTTCCGGCAACTTCCCAATGCACCCCTGCAGAGCACGAAGCGCGCAGCCTTCTTGTTCGGCTTCTTCGAAGTCCCACTTCTTGTGCTGTTGCTCAATCGCTTCCAACGTCGCCGACTCAACAAGCAGCAACCGACCTTCTGCCCGTCGTGATTCTCGACACCGGTTTCGAACGATGCCCCGCATCCAGGCTGCAAAGTCTTTGGTTGTGTCAAAGTCTTCCAACCGTCGATGAGCGACGACGAATGAATCCTGAACCACATCCCGAGCCGTGTTCTCGTCACTAAGTATCGAAACGGCGTAGGCCAGTAATCTCCGGTGATGCCTTCGCACAAGAATCTCGAACGCCTTAGTCCCCGAAGGCACCGGCGGTGATTCTGCCAGGTTCTGCTCGACCACAGTCCACTCCCGCTGCAACACATGTCAGATACAGATGTTGGCAGCAGCGGCGAATTTGTGACAGGAAAACTAACCAATTCGCAGAAGCATGCTGTTCAGGACGGCAAATCGCATCGGTCCCACATGACACCTTGACGGCAACAACAGTCTCACACACCCAGAACCCTTCAAATCTCTGCTAAGCAACAGCAAACACTTGCGAACCACTCTTATCCAGTATATCAGTTGTGATATACCAGCTATAACAATAATGACATAGTCACCCATGAGCCTCGAAAACATACTTCTCGGCATGCTGCGCGAACCGGCTTCGGGCTACGAACTGCGTCGCGAATTTGAAGAAGGCGCGCAGCATTTCTGGTCGGCTCGCTTAAGCCAGATTTATCCAACACTGCAACGACTGGAAGAAAAAGGTCTGCTCAAAAGCAGCGAGAAACCCTCTGAGAAGGGACCACCGCGACGTGTCTACAAGCGAACGAAACGCGGCACCCAGACACTCCATAAGTGGCTTCTAGGAGAACCTGTCGTCGGAACGCAACGCTTCGCCTACATCGCGCAGCTGGTGTTCATGTCTGAACTCAATGACCTTGCTGCCACCCGCAGTTTTATGGTCGATCTGCGCGAGCGACTTGCCGGGCTCCTGCAGATTCTACAGACCATCGCAGAACCAGATTTGAAGAAACTCAAACGCCAACCACACACCATGGGGGCCGCGGAGTTTCACGACGTCATTGCGATTCGGATGGGGCTGAAGTCACTCGCTTCGAAAGTCGAGTGGTGCGACGAAAGCCTGGCCATGATCGACGCTCGGACCAAACACGAAAGAGAGAACTAAATGGAATCGTTTCACACCGCGCTACGCTGGTCACACATCATCGGTGGTTCTGTCGGGCTAATCGTTTACTGGATTGCAGCTCTGACAAAGAAGGGCGGCGACATCCACAAGCGAGCCGGGCGATGCTTTGTCTACATCGTTTACTACGTCGCTGGCACTGCGATGTTCTCAACGCTGTGGGGCAACTTGTTTCCCAACAGCTTTGTTCATTCTGAAGGGCTAAGCCAGGAGCGCATTGATGGGATTCGATTCTTTACGTCCATCCTCATGCTTCTAGCGTCACTCACACTCAGTGCGGCTTATCTTGGAGTTCAGTCTCTTCGAACCCGAAAGACTCCCGAACGACTTGGAAGCCCATTGCTATACGGGTTCTTCGTTCTTCAAATTGCCACGGCACTGTGGCTCGCATGGATCGGCTATGTCGATATGAGTCGATACGGTGGCCAGCGGTTTTGGATTTGCTTTGGTCTAAGCGCGCTGGGCTTAGTCGATGCGATGCAACAGGTGATTCACATTCGCAAGAAGGCCAGCCAACACATGGCTTGGTTCCTGAAGCATCTCGAATGCATGGCTGGGTGCGGAGCGGCCTTTCACACAGCAGCGGCCGTTACGGTGACTCGCGTGATTGACCTACAGCTACCCGGCTCATGGCAGCTACTTCCATGGGTCTTACCCTCTGCCGTTGCCATAATTTTTGGTGCAGCACTCAAAAAGAAGTACCAGAAAAGGTTCCGACTGGGCGAGACAAACCCGGAACAAGCACATCAAACATCAGTCACTTGAACGATCGGAGCATTCCGAACTCAGTTGCCGACGAATTCAGTATAGCCTTCAGCCACTAGGCGTTCCGCCAGAATAAACCGCAGGCCGCCGAATTCGTACAGCAACGCAAACCCGTTGGCTGCGGGCCGTCCGTGAAGACGTGCCCAAGGTGACTGTTTCCGTACTTAGACCGAATTTCTGTCCGGGCGTAACCAAGCTTGAAGTCTTGCGTTCAACAACGTTCCTCCAAACCAATGGCTGAATGAAAGATGGCCAGGCAGTTGCAGACCAGCACTTATCTCGTGAACTAAAAAGCGGTTCGCCAGTCACTACGTCAACGTAAATTCCTGCCGATTTTTACTAAGTGACAGGCAACTTCTCGACCTCAATGGTCTTAACGGCCATACAGTCGGCGAAACAATCTGGCCACCACGACACTTGCGCACTCCTTCTATGCTTCGCGGTTTTCGTAAAGCAACGTGGTACCTCGCATCACTCTGTCGGTAGACTGTTTCCAAGTGGGCAAGTCCTTTTGGGCGAGAGAGAAACAGTGTGGCAGAAACAGACGAAGCAGCTTGGCTAAACAGCGTTATCGAACTGCGGGATGGCTACGAGACCGACGCCGTTGAGCGATTTGCAGCCCGGCTTGTTGCGATGGCAAAGTCTCGACTGCCCGACCGGCTCAAGCGGCGCGTTGACCCAGAGGACATCGTCCAGTCCGTATTTCGCAGCTTCTTTGAACGCAACAACGACGGTCGCTTTACCTTTAACGAAGCCACTGATGTCTGGCGACTGCTGGCAGCAATTACTTATCGCAAGGTACAGCGGACCATTCGCTACCACCACCAGCAACAGCGCGATGTTGCGAGAGACGTACCTGACGCTGAAGAATCTCCACCTGCACAGGACATCGCTCCGACGGCTTCGGCAGTGATCATGATGATGGAGTTACTGGACGGTATTCTGGAACGCCTACCGGCCACACATCGAGAGATACTGACGCTCCGCTTGGAGAATTTCTCAATCGATGAAATTGCTGAAGAGCTTTCTGTGTCGTCCAGGACGGTGAATCGGGCATTAGCCGTCGTAAGAAGAATTGCGACGGAGATGATTCGATGAATGTCGATCACTGGCAGAGGCTTGAACCCGTATTCCTGGAATTCGAAGCCGCGTGGAGCGGCGAGACACCACCGTCGATCGACGAGCACCTGAAGAACGTATCACCAACCGAGCAGCCCGAAGCGCTTGTTGAACTGGTGATGATCGACTTCGAGCATCGATGCCGAAGGGGAATGTGTTCCACACTGGATAAGTACTTCGATGCCTACCCCACGCTGCGTGAGGACAAGCTGGTTCGCGATGACCTGTTGCGACACGAGCTCGAAGTGCGAGGCAGGTTCGAAGACCTCCCCAGCATTCAGGAACTCGAGACACGCTTTCCTGGCGACACAGATGTCGTGAA
>JBGCDN010000003.1:0-11333 GCA_045105495.1 Planctomycetaceae bacterium | reverse complement strand
ATGGTTCCCATCCCTGCCAGTCAACGACGTGCTTGGAAGACGAAGACGAATGCTGGGGGCACGTTTGCATTACGACAGGTTCCAAAGGCAGGTGTACTATCAATCAAGGTCGCCGCTGAGGGATTCGGTGATCCACAGGTGACGTTTACTTTGGATCGACCATTGCAATTGGTTCTGCGTCGAGGCAGCCCCGTCAACGGTCGTCTGGCGTGGCCTGACGGAGCAAAACGCCCTGTCGGTGGCGGGCAACTGGGCACTGTTTCAATCCAGAAATACGATCGATTTTCGGAAGATGGGAAGCCAACTGCGTCGCTGAAACAGGCTGCCTACGTTTGTCTCTATTCTCAGAAGCAGTCGATTCTGGCAGATGGGTCAGTGACGTTTCCAGCATTACCGCCAGGTAGCTACTCGCTGAACGTAACTTTCGATCTCGAAACGCCGCTTGGAAGTCTCGCTCAAAAGCCGCTCTTGGTTAGTGAGGTTGAACCAACCAGCTTTGAGATCAATGCGGCCCGCGCGTACCGGTTGAGTGGCCGGGCAGTCAGTTCTGTCGATGGCAAGCCTGTGGCGAACGCGACGGTGCAAGTGTGGACGATACGGAATGGACGTCGACGCTATGGTCCAGGCGCGACGACCGGAAGCGACGGAACTTTTTCCTGCTATACGCCGAAGGGAGAGACTCGAGTCATGATCAGCTCGGCAAGCGGGTTCGTCGGGGGACCTGAGCATAGCGGCAGCCCGCTATACAAAGAGCGTTTTCCAACGATTGATGTTGTTGGTGATACCGAGTGGCCGGAGATTAAGGTCGATCCGAGCACCGATGTAGTGGTTCAGATCCTTGATACGAAAGGAAACCCGGTTCCGAATGCACAAGTTCGGACTGTGGCTTCGGCTGGGGCGCCGGCAAATTTTTACGGGGCTCGGACGACAGATGAGAACGGCAAGTGTGTGGTTAGTGGAGCGGACGCCACGGACACGTTGCCAATCTGGGCCAGGACAGAGGCTGCGGTGAGTGATGGCAAGACTATCGTTACGCCCGGCGAACTAGATGGTCCAGTCGAGATCAAGGTCTCGCCTGACAACGGCGTACGTTTCCGGTGCAAGGTCGTTGATCGGGACGGCAAGCCGATTCCCGACGCGAGAGTTACGTTTAAGACCAGCTTTCGTTTCGTCTCGAAGTGGCTCGGCGAGAGAGGCGGCCTATCACTAAGCGGTTCTGCCGGGTTTGCAAGCACTGACAAAGATGGCGTCGCAATATCCGGACCTCTTTGGGCCGGGCAGACCTATTGGATTACTGCCAGCGCTGAAGGGTACGACGTGTCTGAAGCGCCGCAGTTGGTTGGTCAGGATGGGACGACCGACATCAAGCCGTTTGTCCTGAAGGCGTCCAGGGCAAGTGAGATTGCCGGGACTGTTGTAAATACAGACGGCGAACCGATTGCTGACGCAAGAGTCTTTGCCGCCGGCAAAAAGTATCGCATGCCAATCACCAAGACAGCGGCTGATGGCAGCTTCCTCCTTGACGAGATCGCCCCTGATGTTCGGTACGTTTTCGTCGACGCTGCTGGTTACCGCTTTGGTGGCGTGCGTGTTGGGAGTCAATCTCCTGTGGCGGTCACACTCCGGCCTGTTGAATCATCGCCCAAGGGCGTCCGCAAATTGCGACCCGTAACACTTGAGGATCGGACGAACGCAACGCGAAAACTGATCGACCAAATGATTTCCGTCGAGCAGAAACCCGGCTATTCAGCGCTTCAGGCGTTGGTTTGGATTGACGGAGACGAGGCGTTGGTCATGTCAGATGCTGCAGGAGGTCGATTTAGTCACATGGTTCGGAATGCGTACGCATCGAGGATAGCGAAGGAAGACTCTGACAAGGCTGTTGAGTTGCTTCGTGGATCCAAACGTGGACTGACTGATGCCATCGCGATAGGACGGCGGCTGGCAAAGTCAGACGATGCGAACCAGCGGAATAACGCGAAAAAATTTGCAAACCTTGCGAAGCAACTCATTAAGAAGCAGGCGGAACCCAAGCGGATATATCCGCTGTTAGTCCCTCTGTTGACCGAAGTTGGCGACACTGCCGCGGCCAAACGTTTTATCGGAGAACTGCAAAGCCTAAGCGGCAATCGAGCTGCAGCCGTCGCTCTCGCCCCATACGACTACGAACAGGCGACTGCACTTTGTGGCGAGATCAAGGAAGGCTACGTTCGGACGACGGTTTTGGCTGACATGATAGTCGCAACCGCACACCAAGACCTGAACAAAGCCTTGGCTCGGCTGAATGCACTGGAAGGTGATTCCAATACACCCAACATCCGAGACAAGGCACGAGCAAGAATCGCGATGATGGTTGTGGGCGAGAACCCAGACAAAGCCATCGAAATCGTTCGCGCGTGCACCGAACCTGACAATCGAGCGCAGGCGATTGGCTGGTTGTGTATTCCAATAGCGAAGCACGATAAGCAGAAAGCGTGGGATCTCATCGAAGAAGCTTTGGCAATTCACCGCCAGGAAGACGACGCCTACCGCAGTTGGTCAAACTTCGGCGGTGCCGGCCCACCCGCCGCGCGACTGGCACACCAGGCACTTCAAGCTGGCTACCCGGACATGGAGAGCGTTGTGTGGCACGTGAGGGCAGCATGTAGAGCTCGAAGCCAGCAGGGTATGCAGCGATTGGACTCAACCATCAAGACAGCAAAAGTGCTGGCTCTTGTTGATCGCATCGCGGCCAGGGAACTACTGAATCTGATAAGCCACCAGAAGGATCAGCTGGGCCGTCGAGAACCGGAATGGTTACAGGCCTGGGTCCTGACTGACTTCAACCGCGCTGTCGGTCTGTTCTCAGACCGCTTGGAGGCTGATCAAAAGAAGGGCAAGCTCTCAGGCAACTATCAGTTGGAACTTCTGATGCAGACCGATCCTGAAGAGAAATTTCAGATGATCAACAGTCGCTACCTCGCACTATGGGATTTGAATTCGGACCAGTAGTTCAACGCGGTGCACAGTTCCGGAAGGCATGTTGCCCCGGCGAGTCAGATGTGTGCGCCAGGCAGAGCCGTGTCAACGACTTGTCGTGGACGAGTTCTGCTGAGAAGGCGTTCGCCTTTTTCAGTCGGTCTTAGCAACTCGGTGACGCCGTTGATTTCGACGCGAACCAAACTCAGTTGCTTAAGCAGCAGCAAAGCAGGAACAGAGCGAATCGACTTCAACTTCAAACGCCTGCTGGACTGAACCAATATGGTTGCGGCTTCAGCGTGGATTTCGTCAGACGTTGATAGTTGGTTTCTGAGGCGACCAATCCCCTCGAATAAAGGTTCGAAGCCGCTACTCATCAAACCAACCAGGCCAGCTCCGGCGTGCAGCGGGCTGAAGTAGAGAACGTTCGGGCTGGCTTGGCTAATGAACGTCAGAGCCTTCTGAGTTTGCGTCATGGGAGCCAGGCCACGAAACGGATCGACTTGACGCCAAGCCACGACTCCACAGCACATTGCAGTCGCAAAAGTCAGTCCGAGAGCACAGTAACCGGGTGAGCTGGCCCGTACTCGATAAAACCACAACCATGAGAGGAAGAGTAGTCCCCCATAGAGTAGTGCCAGGAACCCGGCCCCCATTAGCAGGTCCAGCCCCGCTTCAGCCGTGATCTTCTTGTTCCGCCGTTCGACGAGTCTTGATAGTCGTGAAGCAACGTCCATTGACTTCTCCTGTAGTAAGAAGAAAAGAACGTGAGGCTTGTTACTGGGATCAATAAGAATTCGCAGATTCCTCGAAAGCCGAGGTTTGATATCGATAAAACGGACGCAGGTTGACTGCGACTGAAGATAGAATGTCCAACACATGCGTAGATTGGGCAGACGAATTCGTGGACTTGTCGGATCGTCAGTCTGTCGTTCCAGCTTAGAACCATCCACCAGTTCCCAGATAGACCGAGATGAGAACGGAACCGCATCGGAAGAGTCTCGCAGCAAGGCTGTCGATGCCTTTATTGGTGAGCGAGTTGTCTCGTCAGGCAACTCGGAAGCGGACTTACGCTTTTCGAGTCATGCTGATCGTAACAACCTTGATTGCTGCATTTTCTGCACTCAAGGATGTCGTCACGGTAGGGCCCCCCGATGTTGTCCTCGCGCTAGGACAAGGCAAGAAGCTATTCGACTTACTGGTTGCGATCCAGTACGTCGTCACGTACGTGTTTCTTCCCGCCTACTGCTCAGGCTTGATTACATCAGAGAAAGAACGCGACACACTTCAGTTGTTGTTGATCACGAAGTTGTCGCCGGGCTCGATCCTCTTCGAGAAGTTGTTAAGCCGACTCATTCCATTCGCAGGCTTGTTAGCAGTGGCTGCTCCGGTATTGGCTGTGGCGTACAGTTACGGCGGCATCACACATTCCATGATTTGGTGTACCGCCTACCTTGGACTTCTGGCCGCGGCGCAGGTGTCTGCTATCGCCATGTTGTGTTCAGTCTGGTTTAGGAGAACGGTCACTGCGTTTGTCGCGACCTATCTGCTTGGAAGTGCCTTGTTGTGGTTCGGTCCGTTGATGGTAGTGGGTAAACGAAGTGGCTGGATGTGGCTGCACTGCCCGTTTTATCACCAGCTCAGCATCATGGAGAACCATGGCCCCGAGGCTGCATTCGTCGGGAGCTGGCCGATCTGGTTGACCACCATGGGGATGATGCTGATCGCTCGGCTGATTTTGGTTCGCCGCGCATTTGTGAAGCCGTCGAATCTGCTGAAGCAGACGTTCCAGCAGGTCGACAAGTCCGTTGAAGCTGTGACTGGTACACAGCTGCGCGACGACAGCACAATCCCGGTTGTAGAACCAATCGCATGGCGTGAGACAACGCGGGGATTGCTTGGAAACACGCGATATCAACTGTATTCGCTAGCAGTCGTATCCGCCTTAGTTCTACTTGCCTTCGTCATGACGTCAGGCGAGCAGTGTCGAGATATGTTGGTCCAGATGCAGACATTCGGTTTTGCTATCGGTGTCTTGCTGATTGCTGCAAAAGGTTCATCTTTGTTCTCACAAGAGCGAGCCAGTCAAACCCTGGACGTCCTGCTAGCCATTCCTATTTCCAATCGCGTCCTAATGCTGCAAAAGTTTCGTGGACTTAGAAACTTGATTGCGGTACTGACGGTGGTCTATTTGCTACTGGCAGGTCTGTATGCCTGCGCGATGTCGACGCAGTTGCATTGGGAAGCAGACAGCCAAATGATGAATGTACCCTTCTTTGGGCTTTCCCATCTGAGCACACTGGTGATCTATCCGCAGGTGATTGCCTGGCTAAGCATCTGTGTGGGCATGCGAATTCGACGTGTTCTCGTGGCGCTGCTTGTTGTTCTTTTGCTGTTGGCAACGTGGTGCGTCCTACCGCTTGCCGTTCACCAGTGGTTGGCCAGCCCGTGGGGGCGTCAGGCCAGTATGTGGACCGTTTGGAATGCTCAGTCGCCGCTACTCATTCCGATGACTTACTTTCGTCAGGACTACAAAATCTGGGACGCGCCGTGGATGCTGCTGGGCTTCAATATCCTCTACTTCGGAACATGGTGGTATGTGTTCCGACGACTTGCGTTGGCTCAGCTAACGAAGCACCTTGGACGGACTGACGGGGGCGCCGAAAGCAAACCGGTGCATTCCAGCGGTCGCTCGGTTACGCAGCCCGACGTTGACGGTGTTCTTGCAGTTCCTGTTGAACCATTTGCTTCGCCTGACGTCGGCGTTTGAACTTCTTACGGCTGAACTGGTTGGCGAGGTCGATCAAGCCGGGCGCGAAACGTTTGAGTTGATACAAGGCATGAGCGGTGGGAGTGATAAGCGTCATTCGCTTGTTCTTGCGGATGGCTCTGATGGTTCGCTTCGCAATGGTTTCAGGCGATGCGGTCATGAGCTTTGGCGGTTCGGGAACCGGTTTACCTTCGCGTCCGCTGGCGGCAGATTTATAAAGATCGGTTCGAACCGGCCCCGGACAGATGGCGGACACGCCCATGCCGCGCCGTCCAAATTCAGCTCGCAGTGCTTCGGTAAAACCGATGAGCCCGAACTTGCTGACGTGGTACGCGGCGAAGCGACCGCCGGCAACGATGCCGGAGATGCTGCACATGTTCACAACGTGCGGTTCCGGACGCGACAACATCGAGGGAAGCAGCTCTCGTGTCAGCTGAATCGGCGCGTGCAGGTTGATGGCCATTAGCCAGTCCCACTGGTCCTGCGTCATCGCTTCTGTCGGGCCGTAGTAGGCGACGCCCGCGTTGTTGATCAGAATGTCGATTGGTTCGTCCGCAGTGACGGTTTGAACCAGCTTGGTTATCTCGGTGGAGCTTGCCAAATCACAAACGTGACACTCGACGGAGGTCTGAGGTGATACTGTCTGCTCAACGTCAGCAAGGCCCTGCTGATCGACATCCACCAGAACCAACCGCGCTTTTTGTTGACTGAGCGATTCTGATAACGCTCGTCCGATACCGGCAGCCGCGCCGGTGATGAGAATTCGTTTGCCTTCGATGGTTCGCATATTCTGGGTTCCCTCCCGTACAGAATTATAGCGAACCATTGCGAACTGCGGGAGACCACGTACAGAGCCGGGTTTCTTACCAATCGCGCGGGAACGCTCCGGGTCGATTGAAGGGGGCCGTTCGCCTTGCGTGCTGAGACTGATACAGTGGCTGTAAGTCCGCCGCCGTTCTCGCTAGAGACTAAGAGTTCAACACGATCGGCGGAATAATGTCAATCGAAGTAGGATACGAGGGGCAACGACGTGGGCCAGATCAGATGTCCAAAATGCGACAAGGGTTTGAAGGTACCTGAAAGCAAACGCGGAGCTGTGGTTCGATGTCCGGGCTGCAAAGCAAAGTTTCGAGTTCCGGACCGTGTCCCATCGCGATCGCGAGATGGTTCAAAACGAAAACCATTGCCGTCGAGGGCTCCGGCGTCACGCCGTTCCAGTGGGAAGCCAAATTCTCGTTCGAAGAAGACCGATGGTCAGTTAGACGCAAAGCAGTTCCTTCGAAAGCTTGTGCTTCCATTGGGCGTGGTTCTCGGTATCGCCGTGTTGCTGATCATTGGCGGGTTCTTTTCTGAGTATTCGAGTCTGGCGGCGTCTGGCTTACTGATTGTGGCCGCCATCGGATGCATTGTTGCTGGTCGGATTTGGATGGCGATTGATCTCGGGAAGGACAGCGTCGGGATTGGCATTGCCGCTCTGTTGGTTCCTCTGGTCGGCTTGGTGGTTTCGTTCCGCGACAAAGGGCGGAGTCTTCGGGGTGCGATCGTGTTGATGTCCAGCCTTGTCTTCATTCCATTGTTGGGGTTAACGGTTCTTCTGTTCGCTCCGGATGCCAACGGACGCCCAGCGTTCGGACCTCGCGCGCCGTCGAAGGCGATGAATCCTGAAGCATGGGCAGATCGAATCGAAGACTGGGAAGAGAACCTTGCTGCGGATGCACCAGTAATCTCCGCTTCCGCTACGGTGAGCCCACGAGGCCCTGCAGCATTGGAAGATCTCGCAGCGCGCGGCGATGCGTTGTTAAGCCGCTTTGATAGTTATGTCTCAGGTTCTTTTTCGGCAGACATTCGTCAGCGGGAAGTTCGGTTTCAATTTCGCGGAGAAGAGAGCCGGAAGAACGCCTATGCCTACTTTGTCGGCCTATCGACGAACAATTTTGTGCGACCCGAGTAACGTTGGAGTGGGTTTAGTGCTTGACAGAGAAGCCGACTTCTCGCCCCGAATTCAGATTCGTTGCGATTCTTGGTGGATCTGGTTGAACTAGTGTCGGTGAAGTCGTTCAACGACTCGCTGCATCGGGTGTCCACTGTCGAGCGACCCCCGAAGTGGCAGACCTGAACTTTGAACCGGCGAAAGCCGATTTGCTCGAGAAACCAGGAATTCAGATGCGATTGAATGAACTCATTTTTGCTCTGGCGGCGTGCTGTATGGTGCCGTCGCTTTCCGTGCAGGCTCAGGGACCCGGAGGACCGGGTGGACCGAATTCGCCCGACCTCAAACTGGTCGAGAAGTTTGATAAGGATAAGGACGGCCGACTGAGCGCGGCCGAACGAAAGCCGGCAAGTGAATGGCTGAAGGAACAGCAGGCGAATTCTCAACGCCGAGGTGGCCGGCGCCGTGGACCAGGTGGTCGAGGAAACGATCAGCAGGCTTCTCCCGGACCGAAGGTCAGCCCGGAAGACGTAACTGCGGTTGGTGAGGACAAGTCGCTCTATGACGCGAGTGTGCTTCGAACCATCTTCCTGACGTTCGAAAACGAGAAGTGGGAAGAAGAGCTTGCGATGTTCAAGCCAACCGACGTCGAGATCGAAGCGAAGATGGTTGTTGACGGCAAGACGTACCCAAACGTGGGCGTGAGTTTTCGTGGGGCTTCATCCTTCTTCAGGATTGCGGCCGGAAGTAAGCGGTCGTTGAACATCTCTACTGACTTCGTTGATAAGGATCAGCGGTTGTACGGCATCAAGTCGTTGAATCTGCTGAACTGCAACGGCGATGCCAGCCTGATGAGTTCGTACTTGTATCAGGACATCGTCAGCAAGAAGATCGCCGCGCCGCGAGTGAACTTTGTGAAGGTTGTGATTAACGGTCGTAGCTGGGGTGTGTATGCGAACGCTGAACAGTTCAACAAAGACTTTCTAAAAGACCGCTACGGCAGCAAGAAGGGTGCTCGATGGAAGGTCAATGGAAGTCCCCGCGGTGACGCTGGCTTGCGATACCTTGGTGATGATCTTGAACAGTACCGCGAACGGTTTGATCTCAAATCAAAGGAATCAGAAAAACCATGGAAGGACCTGGTAGAGTTGTGTCGCGTGTTGGAAGAAACGCCTGCAAAAGATATCGAAGAAGCACTGAAGCCGATTCTCGATGTTGACGGTGCGTTGTGGTTTCTTGCAGCGGACGTCGCGTTGATTAACAGCGACGGGTACTGGACACGAGCCAGTGACTACAGCATCTATCAGAATGAAAAAGGGGTCTTCCACATTTTGCCCCACGACATGAATGAAGCGTTTCGCGGTTCACGTGGGGGAGGCGGCGGTGGCCGCGGCGGTCCTGGTGGTCGAGGTCCTGGCGGGGGTGGACCCGGTGTAGATGGTCCTCCTGGTTTCGGCCCACCGGGCGGTGGCGCTCCCGGCGGAGGTCGTCCAGGTTTTGGTCCCGGACAGGGCGGTGGGCCTCCGGGTGGTGGCTTCGGCCCGCCACCTGGACAGCAGCCACCACAAGGTGGAGGCAACGGTCTCTTCAGTGTTCGCTATGTCGGCTCAAACGTGCAACAGGGTGGACGAGGTCGCGGTGAGCAGCGTGGTGGTCAACAACGTGGTGGCCGTGGTGATCAACGAGAAGGCCGCGGCGGGCGTGGTGGTGGCCGCGGATTCGGCGGCGGTGGACGTGGATTCGGTGGCGGTGGCGGTGGCGGAGGAATGGAACTTGATCCGCTGATCAACATCGACAACCCAAGGTTCCCACTTCGTAGCAAGCTGCTCGCGAACGAGAATCTGAAGCGACGGTACCTTGAGTACGTTGAACTGATTGCAAAGGACTATCTCGATTGGGGCTACCTTGGTCCAAAGGTGGCAGACGCTCGCAAACTGATCGAGGCAGAAGTCAAAGCTGATACTCGGAAGCTCATGACCTTGGAAGCGTTCCAAAAGGCCACTGATGCGAAGAACGGTAGCCTTCGTGAGTTCTGCACGAAGCGATCTGAGTACCTCTTGAATTGTCCGGCGATTAAAGGTTTGGCTAAGAAGTAGTCAGCTGCCACGACGATTGCTAAAAATGCAACTGCCCACCTTCAGAACGTTTTCGAAGGTGGGCTTTTGCGATCGCCTGAATGCCTAACGCGAGTCACCATGGAGTTTCTTGAAGTCCCTTTATTTGACGACGACTTGTACAAGCTACTGGTCCGGTTCTCGATCAACCTCATCGTCGCGCTGGCCGTTGTGTTTGTCTGCTATCGCCCGGTGAAGAAAGACAATTCATTTGTCTTCACATTCCTTCTATTGAACGTGATGGTCTTCTTCACATGCTTTGCGATGAAGAAGCTGGAATTGGAACTCGGCATGGCACTTGGTCTGTTCGCGATATTTGGCATTCTGCGATACCGCACAGACACGGTTCCGGTCAAAGAGATGACGTATCTTTTTGTCATCGTCGGCGTCGCCGTCATCAACGCGTTGTCTAATAAGAAGACCAGCTATGCAGAGCTGGCGACAACTAACCTGGTGATTATCGGGATGGCGTTTGTTCTTGAGCGAGCATTCCGTGAGGAAGTGAAGCAGCGGCTGGCGAAGCAATCCATGGTGTACGACAACTTGAAACTGCTTGATCCGACCAAGCGTGAACAGTTGGCTCAGGACATTCGTGAACGAACTGGACTAGTCGCTTTGGAAATCAAAGTTGGCAAGATTGATTTGCAGCGAGGAACCGCCAGTATCACCGTCCATTATGAAAATGGCGAAGCAACTACATAGACGAAACGGACGCTGAGGTCTTGGGACAACGAATTACCGAACCAAGATCTTTCCGACCAGTTCGTCGTTCGGGAATGACGCCAGCATCCACGTGTTCCGACCATCGTGGATTGGAACGCGAACGGAATCCGTAGTCTTACCGCCGACGGAATTGGCGAGCATTGGTTGCAGAGCAAGCTGGTGCTCACCGGCGGGCAGCTCAACGCGAAGAACCTGAATGCGGTCGGGAAGCAAATCCCAGCATCGTAGGTCGGCTCGCTCGGTCGCTTCCCACGCAATGCCGCCGACAGTCAAAGCGAGGTCGGCCAGGTTGTTGCGTTCGACACCCAATTCTTTTTTCATCGCGACCACAGCTCCCTTCTTCACAATTCTCCGAACCACGGAGCGCGCGATGATTTTGGGTCGGTTTGCGGCGAATTGCTGTTCGGCCAGTTCGCCAACATTGGTAATGGTTTCGGTTCGACCGACCAGGCCCTCGGGGCCAATCAAACGAACGGAAGTTGGACCACCGGGTTGCCTGACGACTGAAGCAATCGGAACCGGTGCAACGGTCGGAGGCAGCGTGTACTTTCCGGTTCGCG
The DNA here is from genome assembly GCA_045105495.1 of Planctomycetaceae bacterium. Classification (GTDB taxonomy): domain Bacteria; phylum Planctomycetota; class Planctomycetia; order Planctomycetales; family Planctomycetaceae; genus CAYNWT01. Next base: position 278 of record JBGCDN010000003.1, on the reverse strand, counting down.
TGAGGATCTGATCTGCGATCAATAGAGCTTCGCTGGTTGGCCGTGCGGCAATTTGAACTTTGTGTGGTCCCTGCCCCGCCAACGCCACGACGTACAGAACTCCGTGGCCGGGTTGAGAATGGTTGCCCTCTTGTGCTCGGGCCTGGTCGATGCGGCCGGCCTCGAACTGCGGTTGCCATTCAACAACCTGCAACCGAGAACGACGAACGTCGTTGCTTTCTGTGAACCGCTCTTCAAGAATCGCAGCGCGAAGGTAGGGGCCGATGGCGACACGCTTG
>JBGCDN010000002.1:0-7984 GCA_045105495.1 Planctomycetaceae bacterium | reverse complement strand
AATTCGTCGCCGCAACACTTCGTTAAACAGCATGCTTTGAACTGAAGAAAGGCACAGCCGAAACAGGCCCCGCCCGTATTCCTTTGTCATAGATCGGCGGCTTAGCTTTCCTGTCAGCAGTTCCCAGCCAAGCCTTGGCGTATCGCCGCCTCCAAAGCGCTGCGTCCCAAAGTAGTTCGCAAAGCCTCGCTCGCTCACAAGATGCAGTCGCTTGATACAGGCTGCCTGCTGCTCTTCTGAAATCGTGGCCCGCAACAAGAGCTCAAAGCGATTCCCTTTCAAATGGCCAGTCCGAAGCTTGTTCGTGTGTCTTTCGGTGCGTAGTACCTGCACCGCTGGAGTCTCCAAATCGCCAACCCGACTTTCAGAGGTGGCGGGTACGGAAACGAATTGTCGAGTCACCGCCCGGCGATCTTTGTTTCCGGCGAATCCAATGTCACGACCCGGGATATCCAGAGTGCGGACAATATGTTTCTTCAGCTGCTCCGCGCTGAGGTCCCGCTTTTGTATCCAAAGGAAAAGATGTTCGCCGGTTCCAGATAGTTCGTAAGCAGGGAGCTCTTCGACAATGAAGTCTTCCGGCTCCTGCTTCAACATGGCCGTTGGCAATGGGGGCTTACCGTGCAGCGTAGGAAAGCCATCCAGTCGCGCGATTGATTCGAAGTCCGGAGTCACTCAATTATCTCATCAAGAGCCAACGCGTAGGCGCCGTACATGCCTTCGCTGAATAGAACGAACCGAACATGCTGCGGAGCTTTGCGCTCGACGAGAAAATTTCTGACCGCCGATAGTGAATGGTTCGCCGCAAGATCCGCCGGATACCCATAGACCCCCGCGCTAATGGCAGGAAAAGCGATGCTGGTGCACTCGTGCTGAATCGCAAGCTCAAGGCACGTTGTGTATGCAGACCGCAGCAAGTCTTCTTCGCCCTGACGACCACCACCCCAGACTGGCCCAACCGCATGGAAAATGTACCTCGACGGCAGTTGCCCGGCTGTACTGACGACAGCGCTTCCGGTCGGGCAACCGTCCGGATACAAGCGACTGGTATCCGCCATGATTGCAGGTCCGCCAACGCGCTGAACTGCACCGTTAACTCCACTTCCGCCAGCCAGCTCTGCGTTCGCTGCATTCACGATGGCGTCGACAGACTGATCAGTGATGTCGCCTTGCCGAAGCTCCAACAGGCACGGTCCAAATCGAATTTGCATGTTCTCTTTCGCTGCTGGGCAACCGGCGTTGTTGACCGTCAATTCGATATCGGAAGGTCAGCTTCGAAGATACCGATCCGCCACCACGGGAGCCATTCGGACGGGCCGTAGATTGCGTAAATGCAGATCGCCAGCCACAGAATGCCGTTAATAAGCATTGGCCTGTCCGTGACAAACATTCTGGTCGGGTCGCCGCCGTACGACTTCTCTCTTACAAGGAAGACGAATCGGAAAATCGCGTAGAGAACCATCGGTACGGAGAGAACCAATGCTTGCGAACCGTAAGTTCGAATGACGTAAGGCGAGAGTGTAAACAGCGAATACATAACCATTGCCGAAGCGGCTGCCATAGACATCGACTGGTCCAGAAACTCTGGCGAATACTCAACCAGCGTGTGCCGGTGAGCTCCAGCATCGACCAGCAAACGAATCTCGTGTCGTCGCTTTCCAAACGCAACCAATAACGCCAGCGTCAGCGTGCAGAGAACCAGCCATGGCGAAGCCGTTACGTTAATCGCAAACGCGCCGCCTGCCGCTCTGAGTAGGAAGCCGTTGGCAACCAGCATGACATCCAGAATGACAATCTTCTTCAGGCCACAGGTGTAGGCCACGTTTTGGAAAAGGTAAAACGCCATCAGCGCGAGGAACGTTACGTTGCAGGCAAGAGCAACGCCAAGAGAACCAAGCCAAAGCAGAACCAGCGCTGTTCGTGCAATGCCCAGAGGCAGTTGCCCGGAAGCGATTGGTCTCAACTTCTTAACCGGATGCTGTTGATCGAGCGTCCGATCTCGCAAATCATTGAAGAGATAGACGCCGCTCGCTCCGAGGCAAAAAGCCAGCACGGCAGTCAAAGCGCCGAGGATCAATTGGGGTTCATCAAGGTTTCCGGTGAAGACGACCGGAATGAAGCAAAGTAGGTTCTTCATCCACTGATGTGGTCGCATCGCCCGCAACAGCGCGCGAGGCGTTGATGTCGAGAGTTGACGTGTTTCCGTTTGTGAAACCGGAGTAGCCATACAGCAGACGGATCGGTTGGATTGAGAAAGATGCCAAGGTGAACAATGACTGACTCCGTCCAATTGGCTTTGTCGACGAAGTCGCTGGAATTCCGGACTCGTCGAGCGGTATGCCAATCCGCCATTGATTAAGCTTAAACCCCAGTTCGACCGACGAACAAACGAAAACAAGAACAGCCACTCGGAATGTGTTGAGGATTCGCAACACGGTCGCATTTGAGCTACTTCCGGTGGCAAGCACGGGCCTGATTGTTCGAAAAGGCCCGCGAAGTAAAACCAATTGCAGAAAGCCGAACTATGGGCGTCCAGCAGGAAGCATTTACGAAAACTGACGACGGACAGGATGTCAGCAAGTTTACGATCGAACAGGGCGACCTTCGGCTGGTTGTCATGGACTTCGGTGCAACGTTGATGGAATGCCACGCACCGGATCGAGACGGTCAATCTGACAATATCGTTCTCTCACACAATTCCCCCGAAGCGTGGCTGCGCAACGCGCCTTGCTTTGGTGGTATCTGTGGTCGCTTTGCGAATCGCATTGCGAAGGGGCAGTTCTCGCTCAATGCCGTCGACTACCAACTCGCGACCAACAACGGACCGAATCATCTACACGGCGGTGAAGTTGGCTTCCATCGTCGTCTTTGGACAGCAGAACCATTCGAAGATGCCGATGCGTGTGGTGTCTGCTTCGCCTACCTGGCTGTTGATGGAGAAGAAGGTTATCCCGGCGACGTGGAAGTGACCGTCGAGTACAGTCTCAATAACGACAACGAATTGGTCATTACCTACGAAGCTTCAACGACCAAGGCGACTCCGATCAATCTGACCAATCACGCATATTGGAACCTGCGTGGGCTATCCGGCGGAGGTGTCTCGGTCGAAGATCAGCACTTGCGGCTCTTCTGCGATCAGTATTTGCCTGTCGATGAAACCGCGATCCCGACCGGCGAGTTCGCCAGTGTCAAAGACACGGTGATGGATTTCACCTCCGCCCACGCCATTGGTGAAATGCTGCACGATGTGGAAGGTCGCGGATACGATCACTGCTTTGTGATTAACGGCGAACGCGGGAAGCTTCGGGCCGCCGCAACCGCTTTCGATCCGCAATCTGGTCGCATCATGGAAGTTGCCACGACAGAACCCGGGGTGCAGTTCTACACCGGGAACTTCCTACTCGGCGACGACAACTCCAGCGGGTTCAGCAAGCATCAAGCGTTTTGCCTGGAAGCACAAACTTTCCCCAACGCGCCGAATGAACCAAACTTCGCTCCACTCGGAATCCTGAATCCCGGCGAGCAATACGCTCAGACGACAGTGCATCGCTTCTCCGTCGAGTAACGCTTCTATGAGTTGCGGAAAGCCAAGTTTCATCATCACGGAATATGTTTGACAGTCATCTCATGGGTTGGTCACTACTTGATCCCGACAAGCCGAAGTCTACGTCGTACATTGGCGATGAGCCCTTTGATGCAGTAGCAGACTGCTTCGCTGAGGTCTGTCGAATCTACGAACGTGATTGGAAACGAAAGCCGACTTTGGCTGAGCTAATGGGCACGGTCGAAGCAGTGCTTCATGCGCAACTGCAAGATCATACTCGCGACGGTTCCTCAGCTGAGTTGGTGGGGCTCGCCTTCAGGACACGTAAGATTCCGAAAAGACAGGCGTATGCTGTCGGCGATGTTCTGCAGGCAACGATGCGGGGCGGTGACTCTGTTTTCGCCAGAATATTCGAAGTTGGCGACGTCGGCCCGATGGTTGGTGTCTACGACTCACGGGGTATGCTGCCGATCAATATCGCTGAAATCATCGCTCGGCCCTTGATTGTGAAGATCTGCCCAATTCATCGCGAGACAATGCAGAATCGGGAATGGCTTGTCATCGGCAACGCAAAGCTCAAATCGGTCGACAAAAAAAGACCTCGTGGCCCGCTTGTTATCTGTGGCAACAACAACCACTTAGAGATGGCTGAACACTATTACGGATTGCGGAGATCGAAGTACCACGATCGAAACAATTGGATTGTCTCGAATGCCAGCGACGACGACTGAGTCCGTGTTTATGCTCGGAAGCGAACCTGTGAGCCGCGAGATCGCTGCAGCGAACTAGCCGGCAAGCAGCCGGTCTTCCAGCATGCTTACCAAATCGCTGGCGTTCCAGACCTGTGACGCGAGTCGGAGTTCTGTTCCGTCTTCGATCCAGCCTTTGACCTTGCGTTCGGCTGACATAACGGTGCTGTGATTTCGGTTGCCGAAATGGCGTCCGATTTCCTGATAGGCTGCCTGGGTGTGCAGTCGAGCAAGGTACATGGCCAGCATTCTTGGTCGGCTGATTCGGCGTTCGCGACTGGATGAACGCAATTCTTTCGCGGTCACACCGAAGGTCTTGGCAACCGCTTTCTCAATGTCCGTGATGCTGACGATTCGCTGGTAGTCACGTTCGAGGGCGCCCAGAACTCGTCGAGCCACGGTCAGGGTCACTCGTTCCTGGGTCGCTGCGAAATGCGTGTCCAGGCAGTTCATGGCTCCTTCGAGTTCTCGCAAGCTAGAGCTGAATTTGCCTGCGACGAACTTCAGGGCGTCGGCGGTGAATTCGCCTGATAGCTCTCGGGCCTTCCGTTCGGCGAACTTGAGTCGAACCGATTCATCCGGCGTTTCAAGACGACAAACCAGGCCAGCCATGAATCGAGTGGTCAGTTCGTCTCGAAGATTCGTCAGCATCCGTGGATGGCAGTGTGCTGAAACGATGACTTGCCGACCGTGACTTTGCAGCTGTGTAATCGTGTGGAGCAGTTCTTCCTGCGTTCCTCGTTTCGCGTCGAAGAAATCGATGTCGTCGAGAATCAACACGTCAACATTTCGGAAACGCTGACGGAACCCTGGCATCGCGCGTTCGCGTTGGGCCTGGGTGAAGTAATTCATGAACGCTTCGGAAGTCAGGTACAGAACCTGCGAATCCGGAAACTGTCGTCGCACGTCGCAGTAGATGCCTTCCAGCAAATGCGACTTGCCAGTTCCTGCTGACCCGTGAACAAAAAATGGGTTGTACTTTTGGCCTGGTGCTGCGGCGACCTGCTTTGCGGCGACGAACGGCAACTGGTTGGAGTCGCCAGTAACAAAGTCTTCCAGCTTGGCAAACCGGCGGGCTCCAGAAAGAGCACCAGACGCCTCCGTGCGTTTGGCGTTGATTGCTGGAGTGATCTCCGCAGTGTGCTCTTTTGCTTCCTTCTGCTTTTGTTGAGCCAGCACAGTATCGACTTGCAGGTCGAACCAACCGGACGGACCCAAAATCTCCGTCGCCGATTCCTGTAGAGGAACGCGAAGCTGCTTTTGCATCCATGTAACAAGGAACGGACTGGCAACAGAAATTCGAAGACAATCGTTCTCAACAGAGAACGTTGTTCTGCCTTCGAACCAATGCTGGAAAGTCCGATCGCCCACCCGCGATCGGACAATGTCCGCAATGACTCCTGGTTCCATCTCAGTGCGACCACCCTGGCGCATAGAATCCCTCACGACGATGGGCTGCATCGTGCTTCCCTCGGCGCAAACAGCATCCGATCCTGACCCGCGCGTCATACGCAGGGGGTACTCCGTTACCACTTTCGTGGTGGATTAGAACTCGGAAGATGTCAGCCGAAACTGAATACCCCAAACGAATATCCGTGTTCAAATTGAACTCGTAGATCGTTCAGGTTTTCTTGCTTCGCGAACTGCCGGAGCCACCGGCTAAACATTCGCTTAACTCACTCACTCGGGTCCGATACTACTCTCGGCGACCAAAGTGTCAAACGAGGTCGGCTGCTTTCCATGGAACAAAAAAACTTCGCTACGAGTCTTGCAAACAACACGCAAACTCGACCAACGAATCGGCATCTATCCAACGCGTATTTTCGAAGCCCTGTTCATTGCATGTGCCTGGAAACTATCGTCACCCACTTGCAGAAAGCGAACTTGTAGAGGTGGTTGTTTCATGTGTGGTTTCGTTGGCAGTTTCAATCCTCGCGCTGGTATTGGCGCTGACGAATTGAACGTACGCGGAACGCGCATGGCTGAAGCGATTCAGCATCGAGGTCCTGATGATCACGGAGTTTGGTGCGACGAAACAAGTGGCATCATGTTGGCCCATCGGCGGCTGGCGATTATTGATCTATCGCCCGCCGGACATCAGCCGATGGTGTCGCGATGCGGTTGGTTCCAGCTGGTCTACAACGGAGAGATCTACAACTTCGAAAGCGTGCGTGAAGAACTGGGGGCTGAAGCTTCGTTCCGCGGTCGGTCAGACACCGAAGTTCTTGTCGAAGCCATCGCGCGATGGGGGCTGGATGCGACGCTCAGTAAACTAAACGGAATGTTCGGGTTCGCGCTTTGGGATCAGAAAGAACGAACCGTGTCGCTTGTGCGGGATCGCATGGGTATCAAGCCGGTTTACTACGGCGTGTGCGGTCGAACGCTGTTGTTCGGTTCCGAGTTGAAAGCTCTACGTCAGCATCCCGACTTCGACGCGTCAATCAATCGGACTGCAATTGGCGAACTGCTACAGCACAGTTACATCCCGACATCGCGTTCTATCTACGAAGGTGTATTCAAACTTCCGCCTGCTCATGTGCTGACTGTTCGAGCTGACGACCTTGGGCAGACCTTGCGTCCTCGGCGGTATTGGTCGATTCCATTCGATGCCGATGCCTCAGAGGATTGGGAGACGCAGTTTGAGGTCACACTGACCGATGCGGTTGGTTCTCGCATGTTGGCTGACGTTCCGCTTGGTGCGTTCCTTTCGGGCGGTATCGATTCTTCTACCGTCGTCGCGCTGATGCAGAGTCTCAGCGACCGTCCGGTGAAGACATTCACCATTGGGTTTGAAGAAGCTGAATGGAACGAAGCGCCGCACGCCGCAAGGATTGCTAAGCATCTTGGAACGGATCACACCGAGTTTTTTGTTACCGCAGACGAAGCAAGAAATGTCATTCCGGACCTGCCGGCAATCTACGACGAACCATTCGCTGATGTTTCGCAGATTCCGACCTTCTTAGTCAGTAAGCTAGCTCGCCAACACGTCACCGTTTGCCTGTCTGGTGATGGAGGCGACGAGCTGTTCGGCGGCTACGACCGTTACCATCACATTCGCGGCATCAACGACAAGCGGAAGAAAGTTCCCAACTTCGCGCGAGGTCCGCTGGCGGCGTTGATTACTCATCCGTTGCTGCAAAAACTCCGAGGCAACGCGCCGCGTGAGTCCAGTTTGTGGCGAGGTGTTTTGAAAGCCGCCGACATCCGCGAACTCTATCTGTTCCTGCATCGCCATTGGCGTGAGCCTGAGCAGTTGGTTGTCGGTTATCACGTCGACGACGTTGTTGGGTTCCGTCAGAACGCTGAGTTCGAACCAAATTCGGTTGGCGGACTCTTCACCATGATGGCAATCGACCACGAGGCGTACTTCCCAGACGATATACTCGTTAAAGTCGACCGCGCGAGCATGCGGGTTGGTTTGGAAGCTCGTGTTCCATTGCTCGATCATCGTGTTGTGGAACATGCGTGGCGAATGGAACCCAATCGACGATTTGCCGGCGCGAAGCAGAAGCAAGCGCTCCGGAATGTGTTGAAGAAATACGTCCCGCTGGAAATGTTTGACCGCCCAAAAGCGGGATTCGGTGTTCCAATCGATTCCTGGCTGCGCGGGCCGCTGCGAGACTGGGCGGAGGCGTTGCTCAGCGAGGAACGATTAAAGAGGGAAGGCTATTTGAGCCCGGCTCCGATCCGG
>JBGCDN010000001.1:0-4513 GCA_045105495.1 Planctomycetaceae bacterium | reverse complement strand
GACGAGCTGAAGAATCGTATTCAAGACGAACACGCTGTCGGTGCTGATCATTGGGTTTACAACGACATCACCACTGCCCGGGCCTTGGCAGAGGCCCAAGGGAAGCCGTTGTTTGTCACGTTTCGGTGTGTGCCGTGTAAGGACTGCAAGTCTTTTGATGCTGAGGTGGCGAACGGGAGCGATGCAATCACTGAATTGGCTCGCCGGGAGTTTATCTCTGTACGACAGGTCGAAATGAAGAATGTCGATCTGACGCAGTTTCAGTTCGATCACGATTTGAACTGGGCTGCGATGTTCATCAACGCAGACGGAACCGTCTACGCTCGGTATGGCACACAGAGTTCCGCAGGGCCTGATGCGTACAACTCTGTCGAAGGTCTGAAGCGAACGATGCAGCAAGTGTTGAAGTTGCACGCGAACTACCCTGCGAACAAAGCTGAACTAGTCGGCAAACGGGCGAAGCAGAAGCCTTACAAGACCGCCACCGAGATGCCGGGGCTGCCAACCAATGCGAAGAAGTTTCTTCAAACGACAACCAGGCGCAACTGCATCCACTGTCACATGATCCATGATGCAGAGAATGTCTACGCGCAGAAGTCGGGCACGCTGACAAGTGACATGCTGTGGCGATACCCGTTGCCTGACAATATTGGACTGCGCATCGATGCTTCGCATGGAACGCGAATCGCGAAGGTGTTGAAAGCCGCTGAATCATCCGGGTTGAAAGACGGCGCTGTCGTCACCCACATGAATGGGCAGGTCGTGACGTCGATTGCTGATATGCAGTGGGTTCTGCACGGACTGAATAACGAACCGATGACCATCTCGCTGAGGCTAAAAGACGGAAGTCGGCACTCTGTCTCAACTGCAAAGGATTGGAAACGCAGCGACATTTCGTGGCGTGGCTCTATCTACTCGCTGTCGCCAGTCTTTGCTGTTTGGGCTCCGCCACTACCAAACGAGAAGCGGCAGGCTCGAGGGGTGACTGCGGATTCCGTCGCTCTGGAAGTGCGGTGGATTAATCGAGGTAAGGCCAGCGGGCGGAAGGCATTTGAAGCCGGACTACGTGAAGGTGACGTGCTGTTGAAGCTCAATGACCAGCCGGTTCCATCAAGCCCTCAGAAACTGCAGACCTTAATCAAATTGAACCACAAAGTTGGTGAAGAACTGCGGTTCGAGATTCTGCGGGACGGCCGCAGAAAAGAGATTGTTATCGAGCTTGTCGAGTAGCGTTGGGGCAATAACAATCACGCCATTAGGGCTCTACCGACATACGAAACATAGTGCAGGCTGATGGAACGGGAACGGGTATTTATCACGGGTCTGGGCGCGGTTAGTTGCGTCGGATCGACTAAGGCAGACTTGTGGGAGTCGTTGACAGCTGGTCGCTGTGGGCTTCGGCAACTGACGGTTCATGATACGACCGAGCTTCCCGTCACAATCGGTGGCGAGATCGCGGAAATCGACGACGCTCTTGCGACGGCCAACGGCAAGCTGAATGTCAAACGCATGGACCGTGCGACTCAGTTCGCTGTCTGGGCCGCGCAGCAAGCGATATCGGATTCGAGGCTTACACCTTCCGAACTGGGCTCGCGATGCGGGGTTATCATCGGTGCTGGGTTGAGCGGCATGGCGACGCTTCAAACTCAAACTGAGAACCTCGTGAGGCGTGGGGCGAAGCGGGTGAGTCCGTTCACGATTCCAATGCTGATGCCCAATGCGGCTCCGGCGAATGTTGGGATGGCATTTAGCATTACAGGACCGTGCTACACAACCAGCAGTGCTTGTTCTTCCTCTGCCCATGCGATCGCCAACGCGTTCGATCTGCTGCGAAGTGGGCAAATGGATGTTGTCATTTCCGGTGGAACGGAATCGTCGATGACGCGGCTCGGTATTGCTTCATTCTGCAAAATGGGAGCCATGAGCGACGCTTACAACGATCGGCCATTGGAAGCTGTGCGTCCCTTTGAAGCAAACCGCAAGGGACTCATCATGTCTGAAGGCGCCGGGCTAGTGGTTCTCGAAAGCGAATCGTCCATGCGAAAACGCGCGGCTACGCCGTACGCCGAGTTGATCGGATACGGTTCGACATCGGACTCTCATCACATTGTGGCTCCCGACCCGGAAGCGAAGGGAGCCAGTTTGGCGATTCAGCAGGCGATTGACGCCACTGGTCAGACGGCTGGTGAGATCGCCGCGACCACCTACATCAACGCGCACGGTACGGCGACAGAATTGAACGACCTGACGGAGACGCTCGCGATTCGCAAGGCTTTCAAGGAGCACGCCGATCGTGTCCAGGTGAGTTCGACAAAAAGCATGACCGGCCACATGATCGGGGCGGCGGGTGGCATTGAGCTGATCGCTTCAGCACTTGCACTACGTGAGGGCGTTTTGCCTCCAACGATCAACTACGACGTGCCAGATCCCAAGTGCGATCTCGACTATGTGCCGAACGAAGCTCGTCAATCGGATATCGAGTTTGCCTTCAGCAACAGTTTTGGCTTTGGTGGTCACAACGTGTGTCTGGCGTTGAAACGCTGCTGAGTTGGTTGTGGGCTGGCGATTCTTAACCACTAATTGTCACTGATGAAGCACTAATGGGCTGCAGTTCTTTAACGTTTGGAACCGGCTGCGAGGCTTTTGGTGGCCAAGGCCAAAGTCGCGATTTCGAACGGCTAACCGATTAGTGCGTCTCAAGTGGTTGTGGGCTCTCTTCAGACGTAGGTCGGAACCACATATGGCTTTCGGTACTGCCGCTTCAGCAATTGATTCGCGGCTTCCGAGTGGGCTCCCACGAACTTTTCTGTCTTTACGTCAATCTCAAGCATTGGGCTAAGAGAAATCTGTTTGCTGCTAATCGCGATACCATGATTGCTAAGGTGTTCGGCCATCTCTCCGACCAGTCCGGACCAAATGCCATGATCGCCTTCGACCTTCTCTCTCTTCCCACCCGGAGTACCAGCTTGGAATGCGATGTTCGCAAGGTTACACCATCCGGTCGAATCGTTGCCGATCTTGACTTCGGCGTTCAGCATCGATGGATTGCCAGCTCGCACTGCATCGATGAAGTTTTGCTGGTGTAGCACATCTCCGCGGTTGCCTTTGAAGCGTTTGATGACTCTGCCATCTGAATCGAACGCAACCCCGCCACCGCGTTGCCCTTCGAATCGACCGCCTTCGCAGTACGCAACGTAGCCACTATTCGGGCCCGGCCGCTTTGGAGACTTTTTCTTACCGGTACCAGCAGTCAGATTCGTAAGGCCAATGACGACTGGAATGGAACCAGTGTCAAAGTAGACGAAGTGAACGTTCGGAGTGTCGCCGGCATCATTCCATGCGACGCGACCGCCGCCACCCATGATCCGCTTCGGCAATGTGACCTTGTCCTCGAAGACATTGTTGCGAAGGTCATCGAGTACGTGAACGCCCCAGTTGCCCATCTCGCCGGAACCAGTGTTCCAATCCCAGTGCCAGTCGTAGTGAAGCTTGTTCCGAAAGATCGGTTGATCCTGAGCCGGGCCCAGCCACATGTCGTAGTTCACTTCATCCTGAATCTTCAGCGGCGTAGTTCGCTTCCCAATTGAACCTCGAACTCCATACCGATTCACCCGCGCCGTGTTAATCGCGCCGAGAGCTTTCTCTTCGTGGAGGAACTTCTTGATCTCGGCCTGCATTGGGTCTGAACGCTGCTGGGTTCCCAGCTGACAGACGCGTCCGTGTTCTCTGGCGGCGGCCACTGTCTGCTGGCCCTCCCACTGAGAATGCGACAGCGGTTTTTCGACGTAGACGTCTTTGCCAGCTTCCATTGCCCAGATTGCGGCGAGGCAGTGCCAATGATTGCACGTTGAAATTACGACCGCGTCGACGTCTTTCGATTCCAGTAGCTTGCGAAGGTCAGCGTATCCCGTTGCCTTCGGAAATCGCTTCTTTGCCTTTGCAACTTTCGATTCGTCCGGATCACAAACGCCGGTGACGTTCAGCCCTTCAACGTTTCCGAATTGTCCCATCAGCTGGTTAGCTCGCCCGCCACAACTGATGTAGCCAACGTTGACACTGTCCAGCGTGCTTCGAGGGTTGATCGCTGCACTTGGGCCAATGAAGGCACCAGCAGCGACAGCAGAAGAGGCCTCAAGAAAATTACGCCGGTTAAGCTGTGTCATCGTGATGAGTCCCCGTTCAGAAATGTTGAGTGCTATGATGCAGCGTATTCAGTACTCGTTCGGCTGCAAGCGGTTGACACGAAAAATCGGTTCGCAGAAGTTTTGCTTGACCAGACCGTAACGGCAGCTAGCGGCGATGCCACGGCTGCCTCAAAGTGAAAAAGAACGACGCATTTACTTCGCAGGCTTTGATCGGGATCGGCAGTTTCTTTGAATCAGTTTGCCCAAATTCCTAAACGTTCTGACTTCGCCAACGCTTCAGCGTTCTTGAGCCGCTTTTTCATTCGTGTGCTAAACCCAAACTGAGTCATTGCTTCACCGAGGCCGCGTCGAACGATCTCTTCGTTTAC